>CAIPJU010000449.1 GCA_903865465.1 uncultured Bacteroidota bacterium | reverse complement strand
CGGTGAAGACACTTTAAGATAACCTGATTCAGTTTTTCGTTCTTTTAGCAACCTGCTTTCGATATTACTTTTACTGATAAAATTCACTTTTAATCCCTTCTTGTGGGAAGGCCTTAACACCGGAAAATCAGTCATAACAAAATATTCCTGAGGCTGTTGGTGGGCAGCACCATATAAAGCAGCGGCACTTAATAATCCTACATAATATGATCTGTTAAGATATTTCATAAAATTGTCCATGAACAAAGCAGCAGGAAGAATCCCTCTGTTTGCATATTGTGCAGAGATTATTAAATAGAATCCTTTGTGGAATGAAACTATTTTCCCCTTCTTCGATAACCTTCTTAAAGCACTTTTAATTGCTACTCCGGAGTGGTTCAGTAATTCCTTCTCTATCTGGTTCAATGAAAATGAAATTCTTCCCTTTTTTTCAAGGTTTTCAATCCATTGACTTGCATTTATGTTAAGTTGTTCCAGCATATAGTTAAAAGTGATATTTTGCGAAAGGTACCGATTTTCGGCCTTTTATGCAAAAAATCTATTTTGATATTTTTATTTTCCTAATAAGATTGTCTTGTTTCATTTTAATTTCACATTAAATGTCAGATCCTACTGGTTCCAGTTCTACCGGCGATGGGTGGTCAATATGCCCGTTTTTCCCAGCAACTCCGTAAGTTGATTTGGTTTGTGGTTTTTTATTTTGGTGAAATTAATGTTAAATAATGTTAAAAATCATCCCTTTGCTTGCCGACTAACATATTTATATGCTTAGTCGAACAGCTGACTATGAAAAATAAATAGAACATTAAATACTCAAGAAATGAAAGTTTTTAAGGCAGAATTTGAAAGTGTTAACTGGTGTTACATTTTGGCAGAATCAGAAGAATGGGCATGGCATTACTTTGATAAAGTAATTTATGAATCCTATGAAATTAGATCATTTGAAGAAGTTGGTAAAACAATTGCTGGAATAGTATATGTCTATTCCGGTGTGACAAAGAACCAAAATTTACCAGACAATAATGGTGAATTATATATATACCGACACGAAAGAATAAAACGCTTGTATGAATTAATATGGTACTACTGCAAACATTACTGGTGGAAATTATTCCACTCATTCAAAGTATTTGGATGCAGGAGAGAGAAAGAAATAACGGAAATGTTCCGGGGAAATAACAGTAAGATAAATCACAATAATCATGAAAAAGACAATCATTCAGGTTGAATCAGAAATATCTGCACTCATATAAGACAATCATTGCCTAGCAGATCGAGTAAAAGCACTTGAAGCTTTTGGTTACGCAGATATTGTATACGTTTATGTGAAAAATAAAAGTGTTAATCATAAAGGTTGTATCGGAAGTCTGTTTTATTTACCAAAGAAGAAAAGGTACCGAATTCAGATAGACAATACAGAACTCAAGAAAAGTTATCCTGCGGCTTGGTGTGTAAATATACCAGAATCTGAAGAAGTAAAAGAATCTGAAAAATTACCTTTTTAATACGTTGGGAGTGAAACTCGTCCTATGTCTACCAGTAACAGTTTATCAAGGTTATCTATAATTTGGTAAAATACCATCATTATCTTCTTTGTTAAACTACCATTATAATAAATTAGATGACTTTTTATCGCTTAGCAATCTTTCAAAATTACTACTTATTTTTTCCTCGATTCCATATGGATCCTCGTTACTAACCTTCATTCGTGCGAGTTCTTTGTGAATATTTATTGCCATTAATGTGGTAAATATTTCTTCTCCTCTTTTAGTAAACGGGCCATCAGTTTCAATAAGTAGTCGCTCATTAGGAATTCTTTTAATAATTTCCTTCCCTGATTTTGAATGAAGCATTGGATAGTTAATAGAAAAATAGTACCCATTATTGATTGCCTTTTGAAGTTGTGACATCGTATCGGAGTACCAATGAAGGATTATCTTATCAGGAAAATTTGCCTCTAAAATATCGATGACATCCTGCGCAGTTCTCCTGCTATGAATGGTAAGAACTTTTTCACCGGTATCAGCACAAGCTAGGACCATTTTTTCAAATGCTTTTTTGCATTTGGTAGTCAGTCGGAAGTTTATTGTGATTATCAAGTCCAATCTCACCAATAAATCTTGTCTTTGAAATCATCTGAACAAATTGCTCTACTTCTTTATATCTTTCAGCAACAAGTTCAGGATGTAAGCCAAGAGCAGGTGAATTTACTTTTTATCTGATGCAAGGTTTTCAGTGAAAAAGAAAACAGTTGGGCTATTTGTTACAGCAATACTATATATTCCCTTGAGTTCAATTTGCCTTGCTGTTTCCTCGGGAGAGGGCATTAAGTCCAGATGAAAATGAGTGTCATGAAATCTCATCTTATTTTAATAAAAATGTTTTAACCTCCTTCATGCCACGTTCGTACACATCAATATATTTTGCAAACTCTTCGTAATCATCTGTTGTCATACAGATAGAATTATTTGTCATTATATTAATATTTGAGTATCTTTTATCCTGAAACAATCCTACAAATATTTCCGATTCATCAAGCATCTAAACCTTCCTTATTATGAAAAACAATGTAAAAAGATTAGGACGAGTTATCATGTTCATTATGATCGTTTTATCTTACGCTAATCAATTATCTGGTCAGGATAAAGTAAGTATTTCGGCTGGAGTTGGATTTTTGGAAACAATGAATGTTGGAGTG
>CAIPJU010000448.1 GCA_903865465.1 uncultured Bacteroidota bacterium | reverse complement strand
TGTACCGATGTCAAAACCGTTGACATCACTGTAATGCCGGTTCCTGTTGCACAGTTTAGTGCAGATCCGCCTTCACAGATCTTCGATCCGGCCGGGAATACAGTCACATTTACAAATGAGACTAACGCCGGAACATGGATGTATCTCTGGAACTTTGGTGACGGCTCAACATCATCAGATGAGAGTCCGGTTCATCTCTACAAAACCGCAGGAGATCTGACTGTAAGTCTTTTTGTCGGTAACTCAACATGTTCCGACAGTGTAAAGCATACAATAAGCATCTCCCCGCCGCCGCCGGTGGCCAATTTTGACTCCATACCGCCGGGTTGCCAGCCATTGCATGTAACCTTCAACAATACTTCGCTTTATGCCGACATCCCTGGAACAACCTTCAGGTGGGAATTTGGAGACGGAAATATTTCCATTCTTAAGAATCCGGAATATACCTATGTTGAACCAGGATTTTACCGGGCTAAGCTTACCGTTACGGGTCCTGGAGGAACTTCATCCAAATCACATTTTGTGGAGATATGGATTACACCCATTGCTTATTTCAACATTTCACCCGATAAGGTATATGCCAATGATAAAAAAGTGAGATGTTTTAACGAAAGCGATAATGCTACCAGATACCTTTGGGAATTTGGAGATGGAGACACTACTTCGGTTGAAGCCCCATTCCATATTTACCATGCAGAAGGTGTTTATGATATCACCCTGACAGCATATACCGATAAAGGCTGTTCCAATAAATATGTCAAGTCACCTGGAGTTACGGTAATTCCTCCGGGGCAACTCAGGTATGCTACCGTATTCACTCCCAATATGACCGGACCTATTGACCTTGGAGGACGTCTTCCAGATCCTGGTAGTCCCGAGATGGACCAGTTCTTCTACCCGCCGATAAGGCAGAATGTAACTGAATACAAGCTGCAGATCTTCGACAGGTGGGGAGTACTCATCTTCGAGTGCCACGATATTAGAATTTCATGGAACGGATATTATCATCAAAAGCTATGTCCGCAGGGAGTTTATGTATGGTATGTGGAAGGTAAATATGAGAACGGACAGCCCTTCAGGCAGGTAGGGGATATTACCCTGCTGCATGGGCAGTAAGTGATCAGCCCTGGCTCTGTGACTATCAGTGAATTCTCTGTGTCTCTCTGTGTAAGTTCTTAACGGAATTTACACAGAGGGCGTACAGAGTTTAGGGTATAATAAAAAGTACACAAAATCCCGGGTTTTATTTCCAAATCACTAAGTCTCTTAGTCTCTTAGTCTCTAAGTCCCTTAGTCTCTTAGTCCCTCTGTGAATTCTCTGTCTCCCTGTGTAAGTTTTTCACCTGAATTTCCCCTGGGGATCGAAAATGATATCTTCAAACAAAATATCCCTGGAATTATTTTTTTTTATGAGAAAGAAATTTGCTAAATTTGATAAGCTGTATTTCTGACTCGTATAAAAATGTCACTTATTAAGTACATCGAAAGGTTGCGACGGATGGATCTTTTGATATCCATGATGGCAACCGGATCGCCTGAGGAGTTTGCAGATAAACTCGGTATTAAGCGAAGCACCCTTTTTGAAACAATACAGGAGATGAAGCTCCTGGGACTGGATATTAAGTATTCAATTTCGAGGCAATCCTATTATTATGCCAATAATAAAAGGATTAAGATCCGGCTCGAAACCTGTTATTCTGCCTAGGATGGAATTGCCGTCATGGTATTAAGTTTCAGAATCCTTCAAAACTGAATCAGCTCTTTATCCAAGACCGGTTTAATTTCCAGAAAACAAATTTAATTTTTTTATATGAGTATCGGGAAAGTATAATAAGTCAGAACATTCTGCATATTTTCCCCCTAAATCCCCCAGGGGGGGAAATATAAGTTTCATGAAAATATTATTCATTCCCGGCACTCATATTTTTTTATTACAATCCGGTATTATCGGACTGGGATAGCCTTAATTAGTTCTGGCAAATTCCTGGTGCTATGAATATACTGACAAGGTATTATAATCTGAAATGGCTTCAACTGTTTTCCATTATTCTCGTGGCCAACCTTTTAATGATTTGGTTATCAAAAACAGTTCTTATAAATGAAACTGTGTTCTACAATACTTTTAGTGAGCAGCTGTCGTATGACCGTTCACTGAAACTATTCGAGAGTATAAGACGTCTCTCATGGGTTGGGTATGTTTTTACACCTTTCCTACTCCTGCTCAAATTTTCGGCAATAAGCCTGGTGATTTATACCGGCATCATTTTATCCAATAATCAGGAAAGGGTTAC
>CAIPJU010000447.1 GCA_903865465.1 uncultured Bacteroidota bacterium | reverse complement strand
TCTGTAGCCTTAAAGAAATTAAAAGAAGCTCCATCTATCAAATCAATGATCTTATTGAATCCTACCTGCATAATAATTATTTTACAAAAGAAAGCGATCCAAAGATCGCACATATATGGTATGTAATTGGCAATAAACAAGTTGAACTAAAATCTTTCTCCAATGCATTAAATTCATATCAAAAGGCAATTGTTTTAATGCCAAATGAATTCAACTTTCAAGAAAAGTACGATGATTGTAAAAACCAGTCTGAGATTAATTTGAAAAAAAGAAAAAGAAAGGCGTTAATAATTGTTCTATTCTTAATTGCCATAATCCTTTTAGCTACATCATTTTCAGTTCTTAGATACAAAAGTGTTGAAGAAGAAAAAGAGTCAAATGCATTTGTACTTGCACAAAAAGTAAACACTTTTGATGCCTTCAAAACCTTTTTGAACAAATATCCAAATGGGAAACATGTAAATGAAATAAAAAAGGCAGTTGTCGAAATAGAAAATGAGGAATGGAATATTGACACCAAATTATCTAACCTAACAAAAGGTATCGATAACTCCTACGAATCAGCGCAAAAAATCGAGAAAAGTCAATTGATTAAATATGGCAAACTTGTACAACGAATTAATAATAAATTGATTCTGAAAATTGACAATGGCAATAACATGACACTGATTGACAAGAATAAAGAGGCTGAAAGTATTTTTTATACATTTCGAACTTATTACGAAACAATTAATTCATATTTTATTGATATTCAATATTATGAAGGTGGTGAACATATGTTAATCAATAAGACTAGTGGAAAAAAAATCGAAGTACCTGGGTTAATAAAAATTTCACCCGATTATTCACGCTTTATTTCATTGATTTCAAATGAGATGGGTGGAGTAATATTTGGAATATACAAAATTTCAAATAATTCATTTCAGAAAGAATTCAAGTTGCGTCCTAATGGTTACAATGCGACAAATTCAAAATGGTTAGACAATGACCATATTGAAATTGAAAAATCAGATTTTTCAGATAACTCTCAAGAAAATGGTAAAGTCATTTATGAGTTTAAAGGTAGTTGGAAGGAAAAGAAAAACGAAGCCAGTAAAAATATGTCAAATACCACCTTCAATTCAACATCCTCTGTTGAAACCACCGATATTGAAGGAAACATTTATAAGTCAGCAAAAATTGGGACACAAGTCTGGATGACTGAAAATTTAAGAGTAACAACTTTTAAAGATCGCACTCCTATTTCTTTATATATAAACAATACTTCAAGGAACAATATGGGTACACCAAACTATTCTTGGTATAACAACAATTCAAATAATAAAAACACTTATGGGGCACTATATAATTGGTATTCTGTTAATACAGGAAAACTTTGTCCATATGGCTGGCATGTACCAAGTACTAATGAATGGAATGAATTGATCTTCCATCTAGGGAGAGATTATCAAGCTGGCTTAAAATTAAAGGAAAAGGGCACAGACCACTGGAAAGAAAGAAATGATGCAATAACAAACGAAACGGGCTTTACTGCTCTTCCAGGTGGTTACCGCTGGAATAATAGATTCGAAGACATGAGTAGCAAAGGTTATTGGTGGTCTTCTGATGAGAACATTGGAAAGCCAAATTATGGTGCAGGTGTCTGCTTAGATGATGAGGATTTTATTGGAATTATGTACTCAATGAAAGAAAAGGGTATGTCTGTTCGTTGCTTGAAAGATAATTGATTCATTTTAAGAAGAATAAGTAT
>CAIPJU010000446.1 GCA_903865465.1 uncultured Bacteroidota bacterium | reverse complement strand
TTTTTTGCCGATTCAAAGGAGTATTTTGGATCAATATACAAATTCAAAGATATTGAAGCTTATAGTTTAGTCCCGGAGAAAGGCGGATACAGAAAGATTGCTGTAAAGAGTTTTAACAAGACAACTGAAGCATCAAATACTTTATTCTATGATGACGTCATCAATTACGATTTTACCTTTCCCTCGGTAGTTACCGGAACCAAAATGGTATCGCAGATACGTATGTCGTCAGAGGATCCTTCCTTCCCATACAGATATTATTTTGGAGACTATTTCCCCTGCGATGAGTTCAGTTTTACTGTAACCTGCCCTAAAAATGTCGAAATAAAATATAGAATTTTTGGAAGGGATACTTCAATTATCAATTTTACCATGGCAGTTAAAGGAGGGAAAAAGATCTACTCCTGGCATGCAGTTAACTCAAAATCTTATGTAAAAGAAGATCTTGCCCCTGATGCTGACTATTATATACCTCACCTATTGGTTCAGATCAGCAGGTATGATTACAAAGGAAAAACAATAAATGTAAATAACTCTCTCGATGACCTCTACAACATTTTATATAAAAGAATTAGCAACATAAATCTGTCCCGGTCAGACGAGATCTCTGCCCTGACAGATTCTCTTACAAAGGGCTTAACAGCAAATAAGGAAAAAGTAAGAAAGATATATAACTGGGTCCAGAAGAACATTAAATATGTTGCCTTCGAGGATGGAGAAAACGGCTTTGTCCCCCGTGAAGCCTACCTCGTTTTGCGGAGAAAATATGGGGATTGTAAAGATAAAACCAGTCTGCTGGTAGCAATGATAAAGTCTCAGGGTTTGAATGCAAGTTTCACCTGGATCGGAACCCGTGACATCCCCTATAAATTCTCCGACTTTGCAACAGGCTATAATTTTAATCACATGGTAGCTGTATGGTGGGATGATACTAGTAATCCTGTGATACTCGACGGAACCTCTGTGCATCATCCCCTTGAAGATGTGCCTGCTTTTATACAAGGGAAAGAATGCCTGATTGAACAAGGTCCGGGAAAATACAATGTCTATACAATACCTGTTTCTCCACCATGGAAGAATCTTGTTTACGACTCTCTTTCAGTTGAATTAAAGGGAGATACACTTGCTGGAAGCGGGAGAAGCATCATTGGTGGTGAATTTCGCTCACATATGTTAAATTACTTTGAAGGGAAAGAACCTACTGATTTACCGAAAACTGTCAATAAACTGATGCCCAAAGCCAGTAATAAGTTTACGGTAAAAACTGTAAACCCGATTACAGTTACTGACGCAGACACTGCCTTAAAATATGACTATACCTTCTATCTTCCCGAT
Source organism: uncultured Bacteroidota bacterium (assembly GCA_903865465.1). Lineage (GTDB taxonomy): Bacteria > Bacteroidota > Bacteroidia > Bacteroidales > VadinHA17 > LD21. The sequence continues at coordinate 2,227 of CAIPJU010000446.1, read as the reverse complement.
TATTTAACTGTTAATCACAATGTTGCATATTTAAACCTCAATCTCGACCGTTTTCCTGCAGGAACAATACTCAAAGATGACAGGTGGATCCCTGTTGAACTCAACAGTACAGAAAAACATATTTTCGTTTGTACTTTTAAGATTCCCGAAGGTTATGAAGTTCGTGACATTCCAAAGAATTCATCATATGAGAATAAACTATTCGGATATAATCATTCTTACAGTATCCACAATCGTGAAATTATGGTAAAAACCATGGTAACAATGAATTTTCAGGTCATTGAGGATAAGGAGATGGCTCAATTCCGGGAGATGTTAAGTCAGCTTAACAGTAATTATTTCAAAACAATAGCTATTTACAAAACCCTTACAAAATGAGAAAGTACTTGTTAATTGCATTTTTACTTTTTTCAGCCATTCTGTCCGGACAGACAACAAAGTACGATACCTATAACTGGAATACGACACCTGAGGTCCTTCAAAATGACACTGTTAATCCAGTGGCTGGTGTTAAGTTTACTTTTGAAAGAAGAGTAAAGGAGGTGTATCTCAATAAGGATAATATTTTTGAAGAGATCAATGTTTTTCACAGGAGAATAAAGGTTGAAACAAATGAGGCTATTGATAGCTATAATAAAATATATGTTCCTGTCAATAATGTAATTGGAATTTTGAATATTAAAGCCCGGTTTATCTCAGCCAGTGGCAAAATAACGGAAATGGCTCAGGAAAATATTAAGGAAGTTAAAAACCTGGAGAATAAGGGGGACTTTAAAATCTTTGCAATCGATGGAATAGAGATAGGAGGAGAAATTGAATATTTCTATACTCTGCGTGCCAGGCTTAATCCTTATCAATCCATTAGGATGCAGGGAGATGAACCAAGGATGAATGTTGAAGTAATCCTCACCTACCCTTCAAAACTTGATTTCATGACAAAAAGCTATAACGGTTTCCCTGATTTTACAACTGAAAAAGATGATAAAACAGGTATAACTGTTATGCAGGCCAAAACAGGTTATATTCCTTCACTTGCCGAAGAGAGGTATTCAAACTATAAAGCCGATCTGATGAGGTATGAATATACCCTGGCGTATAACTCATATAATTCTGTATTAAGATCCTATTCATGGAGCAAGGTAAGCGCTAATGTATATAACAAATGCTATCAGCTGTCGAAAAGTGAAACAACTGCAGTTAATGATCTCTCGAAGAAACTGGAGATTAAGAATGGAAACAGTGAACAGAAAATCAGGTCTGTTGAAAACTGGATTAAGTCGGAAATAGCAATTTCTGATGCAATTACAAAAAATTCCGATCTGGATGAGATAATAAAAGATAAACAAACTTCGAAGTTCGGTGCTACCAGGCTATTTGCTGCACTACTTACCAATCTTAAAATCCCTTTTGAAATTGTACTTGCATGCGACAGGAGTGAAAGGAAGTTTGATCCTGATTTCAATGGTTGGAACTATCTTGATGATTATCTTATATATTTTCCCGATGTCGACCTGTTCATTGTTCCGGATGATCCAAAAATACGCCTTGGAGTCAATGCTTTCAACTATCAGGGAGAATACGGCTTATTTCTTCACCCCATTCAATACAATGAGAAACTTGGATCAATGGCCTACCAAATAAGGAAACTCCCAATTTTACCCTGTTCAAAAAGTATGGATTCCCTGCTGGTAAAAGTTAGCTGCGACCTTAATCAATTGAAGACTGACATAATAATTCACCGGGAAATGTCTGGTGCGTTGGGATTTAGCTTTCAGTCATTCTGGGAGAGCATTAATGAAGAGCGACACAAAGAGATGATAAGTGAATTATTTGATATGGGCGATAAGAACACAAATATCCATTCGTTCAAAGTTTTAAATGGCTCCCGGCTCGACATAGGGGTGAGACCCATTGTATTTGATGTTAACTTGATTGCCAATTCGATGGTTGAATCTGCTGGAAATGATTTTATTATAACTATCGGGAAAACAATTGGCACCCAATCGGAGATGTATCAGACTTCAAAAAGAAAACTGCCCATCGATATTGAATTTGCACACTCCTTTTACCGTAAAATTGAATTTAAAATCCCAAAAGGCTATAAAGTAAGCAATCTCGATGAAATAAACATGAAGAGCGAAATGGTTGAAAACGGGAAGGTAAGTGCCTGTTTCACCGCATGGCATGAACAAATTGGCAATACAATTTATATTTATTCACGTGAAGT
>CAIPJU010000445.1 GCA_903865465.1 uncultured Bacteroidota bacterium | reverse complement strand
GCAAGATAAAAGAGATGATAGCCAGCCACGACATTGATAAAATCATTGTCGTCAACAAGGAAAAGGCTGAAATTTATCTCAAGAAGGAGGTTGTCGAATCCGGAAAATATCCCGATGTACCAAAGCCTGGAACAAATTATAATCTGGCTTTGCCAAAACCTAATTATACCTATAATATTGGTGATATCGGCAATTTTGAACCATTCCTTATTGAAGCCCAGAAGGGGGCAGGATATACCGACAAGGATCTTATTTATCCTGAATATATTACGCGTAAGAATTACCTTGCTGACGCATTATCGTGGCTGCTTTTCCCTGCATTGCTGCTTGTTCTCTGGCTCTTTCTCATGAGAAGGATGTCGGGAGGCGGAGCAGGTGGGGCCGGTGGCATTTTCAACGTAGGAAAATCGCGTGCCCAGATCTTCGATAAAGACACTAATGTTAAGCTAAATTTCAACGATGTAGCCGGCCTTGAGGAGGCAAAAACTGAGGTGATGGAGATTGTTGACTTTCTCAAGAACCCTAAGAAGTATACACAGCTTGGAGGTAAAATTCCAAAGGGCGCACTTCTGATAGGTCCTCCGGGAACAGGGAAAACAATGCTTGCCAAAGCAGTGGCAGGAGAGGCTAATGTTCCTTTCTTTTCAATATCGGGATCTGACTTTGTTGAGATGTTTGTTGGTGTCGGAGCGTCGAGGGTTAGGGATCTTTTCAAACAGGCTAAGGAAAAGGCACCATGTATTGTATTCATTGATGAGATTGATGCTGTTGGCCGTGCCAGAGGGCGTAATGTGAATTTCGGGTCAAACGACGAACGCGAAAATACACTGAACCAGCTCCTTACCGAGATGGACGGATTTGGAACAAATATGGGAGTAATTATCCTTGCGGCAACAAACAGGGCTGATATCCTCGACAGGGCCCTTATGCGTGCCGGACGTTTCGACAGACAAATACATGTCGAGCTGCCCGATCTTACTGAGCGTGAAGCAATTTTCAAAGTGCATCTGCGTCCGATAAAGCTCGAAAAGGACTTCGATACGGCTTTCCTTGCCAAACAGACACCTGGTTTCTCGGGCGCTGATATTGCAAATGTATGTAATGAAGCAGCTTTGATAGCCGCAAGAAAAAATAAGATTGTGGTCGAAAAGCAGGATTTCCTCGATGCTGTCGATCGCATAGTTGGAGGTCTTGAAAGAAAAACCAAAATTATATCGGCCCAGGAGAAGAAAACAATTGCCTACCATGAAGCCGGACATGCTACTGTAAGCTGGTTGCTTGAATATGCCAGCCCCCTTTTAAAGGTGACAATAATACCACGTGGCAGGGCTCTCGGCGCTGCATGGTACCTTCCTGAAGAAAGGCAGCTCACTACCCGTGAACAGATTCTCGACGAAATGGCCTATGCTCTTGGAGGAAGGGCTGCTGAAGAGCTTATATTTGGAAAGATTTCGACAGGAGCTCTCAGTGACCTGGAAAAGATAACCAAACAGGCTTATGCTATGGTGGCTTATTTTGGCATGAGTGAAAAGGTAGGAAATATCAGCTTCTATGATTCAACCGGGCAAACGGATTTCGGTTTTACTAAACCTTATAGTGAGAAAACTGCAGAAATTATCGACCAGGAGGTGAATCTTATAATAGCAGAATCATATGTCAGGGCTAAAGAGGTTCTTAAAGGGAATATGAAAGGCCTGACCGAACTGGCTGAACAACTTCTGGATAAAGAGGTTATTTTCAGTGAGGACCTTGAAAGAATCTTTGGAAAAAGTAAGGCTGAGCTGCTCAGGGATGAACGTGAATTGCAGTCCAAATTAACAAGCGGATCTGAAGCGAAGAAGGAGAAGGAAGAGAAAAAGGGTAAAAAAGTAGAGAAACCTGCCAAGGCTGAAGAGAAGAAATCAAAGTCTTCAGGTAAGGGTAAAGCTGAAGAGGCAGAGGCTAAACCAGCCCGGAAATCAAAATCAAAGGATAAAGAATAAAGATCCAGCCTTGTGAATAACTTCTTCCGACGAACCCTAACAGGAGCATGGATAGTTATATTCGTGATGGGAGGCTTTTGGCTCCATCCTCTCTCTTTTTTCATCACGGCTCTGATCATGCTTTCAGGTGCTCAATATGAGTACTATACAATAATCAGAAACACCGGAATAAAGGTCCAGATGATACCCGGTATGATTACCGGTGTTGTAATGTACGTTGTTTCAACACTCATTGCACTTGGAGTATTATCTTCATCCTGGTTATTTGCATTTGTTCCCTTCCTTTTTATAATATTGGTATTGGAGCTCTACCGGAAGTATGACCGTCCTTTTGACTCTCTGGCCCATACGTTTTTTTGCTTTATTTATACCGCAATACCCTTCTCATTGTTCCCTTTTGCAGCATTTACACGTGAAGGCCTGCATTCGCTTTTACCTCATGAAGGAATTGTTTTTTCACCGGGAATCATAATTGGATTTTTTCTTCTGATATGGGCTAACGATACAGGGGCATATCTTACAGGGGTAACCATTGGAAGACATAAACTCATGGAGAGGATATCGCCAAAAAAGACCTGGGAAGGATTTTTCGGGGGCATGGTTATTTCTGCACTTGTGGCCTGGCTGATTTCCGGCTGGCTGGGTATTGTTGGCCCTTTACAGTGGGTAGCAATAGCTCTTATTGTTTCAGTTGCAGGAACATTTGGCGATCTCATTGAATCGATGCTTAAAAGAAGTGCAGGAGTGAAGGATTCCGGATCGGTAATGCCAGGCCATGGAGGCTTTCTCGACCGCTTCGACAGCGCAATTGGAGCTTTCCCACTGGTTTATCTTTTTATAATGCTTCTTGGATGATTGCCTCTACTTGATTAGCTTTGTAAAAAACTCACAATTATGATTCATAAGGAAGGATATAAAATACTTGGCTTTGGTTTAATAAGCTTGCTGATACTTAATGTTGCTGTTAATATCATCTGGGTAGAACATGATCTTCTGCGGTGGGCATTCATCATAGGATCTATACTGCTCTATGTATTTTTTCTTTTCTTTTTCCGTTACCCGGAAAGGAACCTTGAACCGGATCCCGGACTTATTTTTGCTCCTGCCGACGGAAAGGTAGTGGTTATCGAAGAGACAATGGAGAAGGAATATTTTAATGATATGCGCCTTCAGGTCTCAATATTCATGTCACCATTTAACATGCACAGTAACAGGTATCCTGTATCGGGACGTGTTAAATATGTCAAATACCACTCCGGAAGCTATATGGTGGCCTGGCATCCCAAATCTTCAGAGCTTAATGAGAGAAGCACCATAGTTGTTGAAACCAAAGATGGAACCGAAATCCTTATTCGCCAGATTGCAGGTGCAGTAGCACGGAGGATTGTTACCTATTCGAAGGAAAATGATGTGGTTATGCAGGGTGCCGAACTTGGCTTCATAAAGTTCGGATCGAGAGTGGATGTCTTCCTTCCTTTAGGAACAGAAGTTGAGGTACCAATTCTGCAGCAGGTGAGGGCAAATAAAACTATCATTGCCAAAATTTAAAATCAGAATTTGCAAATGGAAACTAAAGATGATCAGATAATTGATATTACAAAAGATGTCAAGTGGATCGGTGTGCTTGATTACGATATCAAAACCTTTGATATCGTAATGCATACAGAGTTTGGAACTACCTATAATTCTTATTTCATAAATGCAGATAAAAAGGCAATAATAGAGGTTGCCAAGGAGAAATTCAGCGAGGTATATTTCTCAAAACTACGGTCATTAACTGATCCTGCCGATATTGAGTATATTATTCTCGATCATACCGAGCCCGATCACTCCGGAACCCTTCGTCTGCTGCTCGATATTGCACCTGCGGCAACTGTTGTCGGTAGCGGAAATGCAATAAGATACCTTGAGGATATTGTAAATAAACCCTTTAAGTCGCTTGTTGTTAAAGATGGTGATAAGCTGTACCTTGGCAATAAAACCCTGCAATTCATATCAGCTCCCAACCTCCACTGGCCCGATTCGATATATACCCTGCTGATTGAGGATAATGTCTTGTTTACATGCGACTCTTTTGGCGCCCATTTTTGTAGTCCTGATTTGTTTAGCGACTTTACTTCAGAAGAGTATGCAGCCTCTTTTAAATATTACTTCGATGTAATCCTTAAACCATACAGCAGGTTTATGCTTAAGGCACTCGAAAGCATCATGAAAGTTGATTTTGATATTATTTGTCCGGGCCATGGGCCGGTTCATACAAGCAATTCATCTATTGCAATTGAACTGACTCAAAAATATGCCAGCGAATATATTCAGCTAATCGGAGGACGGGAAAAGAGGAAAGTGCTTATTGCCTATGTTTCTGCCTATGGCTACACAAAAGAGGCTGCTGAAATAATTTCTGAGGGAATTCTGGAAACAGAAGGTATTGAGGTCGATGTTACCGATATTGAGAATATATCGCCGGAAGCCCTGGAAGAAAAGATCATAACATCCGACGGGATACTCGTTGGTTCTCCTACTATCAACCAGAATACACTGCTTCCGGTTTACACGCTCTTTGCACTTATTAATCCTCTGCGCGACAGAGGAAAACTGGGGGGAGCTTTTGGTTCATACGGGTGGAGCGGGGAATCGCCCAGGATAATCATCGAGAATTTCAGACTTTTAAAGATGAGGCTTTATGATGAAACCGCCTCATTTAAATTTGCACCAGGCGGTTCGAAAACAGAATATCTCAGGAATTTCGGAAGAGATTTTGCAGCTAAGTTTATTGAGAACTGCGACCAGCTTTTTAGTGGCAATAGGGGAAGAATTGGATAATGCCATGCGGTTTTAAAATCATATTAACACATATTCTAAGAATAAGGCAGCTTCCGGCTGCTTTTTTTGTACCCGGCTATAATACTTTCTGAAATTATGACCTTTGGCTAACATGAATTTATAGTTGTACTTTTGCTTGTAGATTGTAAAATTATTTAATGGCTAATAAGGGGCAGTTCGCTTAACAGCAACTCAGGGTATAATTCCGAAACAATAAGTTCGT
>CAIPJU010000444.1 GCA_903865465.1 uncultured Bacteroidota bacterium | reverse complement strand
GTGTTCCTTCTTTTGAGAGTTATTAAAATGTTATTAATTAAAAAACCGTATTAGCATGACTTTGAAGATGCAAAAAGGGAGTTTTAATCCCTTGAAACTGCTACTGAAGATACCTGTCCCATGGGTTTATATATTAACTTACCTGATTGGACTTGTTTTTCAGATCCTGTTTCCTTTTCAGATCCTGTCGCAGGATAAATTGTATATTGTTAAGATAATTGGCATTGTTCTTTTTCTGATTGGTTTGATTTTCGCATCCTGGAGCCTGATCATCTTCCACAAAGCGAGTACTACTACCACTCCCGGTGAGAGTTCCAGAAAGCTGATTACCCACGGGCCATACAAGATTACACGTAATCCAATGAATGTCAGTCTTGTTCTTGCTCATTTAGGAGAAGCAGGATTCTTAACCCAGATATGGCCGCTCTTTACCTTCCCTTTAATAGTGGCCTATGTCAACTGGGTAGTAATTCCCCTTGAAGAGGATATCCTAAAGAAGGATTATAGTGAAGAATATGAAGATTATTGCGCTCGGGTGAGACGATGGTTATAACTCAGATATTTAAATGAAAGCCGAACCTTTTCGATATTTCAAAGATGGTAAAGGAGATAGAAAACTTTAGAGATTACCTGGCTCAAATTATATCAATGGATAAAGAAACCTTTGATATAGCAATCAAATATTTTGAAGCTGAGCACTTTGCAAGGAATGAATATTTTGTACATGAGGGTCAGTCATGCAACAGGATAGCCTATATAAGCAAAGGACTGTTCCGGATTTATTATTTGAAGGAGGGTAATGAAATTAACACCTGCTTCTGTAAAGAGAATTCAATAACCTCATCGTTTAATAGTTTTATCAACCATATTCCTTCCACTGAGACCATCCAGGCTTTGGAAGATTCCGTAGTTGTTACGCTTTCTTCGGAGAACCTCGGTAAACTATTTCGGGAAAGTGATATATGGCAAACAATCAGCCGTCTGCTTACTGAAAAAGAGTGCCTTCGTCTCTCAGAAAGGGCAGGATTATTAAGTTTTGAGACTGCATTGGAGAAATATAAGAATCTTCTCAAAAACCAGCCTGAATTAATTCAACGTGTTCCTATTCAATATATTGCATCTTATATTGGAGTTTCAAGGGAAACCTTAAGCAGGATCCGCGCAAAGATCAGGTAATGAATTTTGTGACATATGTCAATTGAACTGAGCTGCGGCTATTCTAGTTTTGTTTCATATTATTTAAAAAAAACTTAATTATGAAACGAAAAGGAACTCATAAGCCAACTATTGAAGATGCTATTGAGATAAGCGGTATTGAGATTTTGCATCCAGGAGGTTATGAACTCACGAGGAGAACCGCTGAATTATGTGAATTAAGGGCAGGATTGAATGTATTGGATGTCTCGAGCGGCAGAGGTACCCAGGCTATCTTTTATGCCTTAACATTTGGTGTAAATGTTACAGGATTGGATATTTCGGAAGAGATGATAAAAACTGCAACTAAAAGGGCTGGGGAAAACGGAATTAGCGATAAGGTAAAATTTGTTTTGGGAGATTCCCAAAAGCTGCCCTTCGCCGACAATACTATTGATGTTGTTATCAATGAATGTGCTGTTGGCATACATGATGATAAGGGGTATTAAATGAAATGCTCAGAGTCGTAAAACCACATGGCCCCGTTGCAATTCACGAATCGACCTGGCGAAAACCACTTATAGAACCTGAAAAAAATGAGATCTCAGAAAGATATGGGACAACACCCTTAGAATTTACCGAATGGAAAAGAATGCTGGAGAAAGCAGGTCTTAAGTGGGAAATTGGGCTATGCTCTCTTTAGGGGAGTTAAAACATCAGAAGGATAATTTCTGGTTATCAATAGTTTTTCTGCACACAACTGCGTATGAATGAAAGAGATTTTATCTATTACCTTTGGCATTTGTTTAAATCGTATATGTGGTATTATATTTAAAATCCATCCATGAAAAAACTGTTTCTGATATTGATTTACCTCACTTTTTATACTGATTTGCACGCAAGTCCCCAATCCCCTGATTTCTTAATTATAGGTAAGGATACATTTTCGATTTATTTCCTGCCATTGAATCAATTGGATACTAATAAATTAAATGAATTCTATCAAAACCTTAAAGCCGACACACTGAATTATGGAATAGGTCTCAACCTCTGGAGAGGTTACCAGGCTTATTGGGAAATTGAAGATAATAAGCTTTATCTGGTCGGCCTGAGGGGCTATCGAGATTCTGATTTGATTATGAAAGCGACTTTCCCGGATAATTATAATAATGGCAGGGTTTTCGCAAACTGGTTTTCTTCTTACCTGGCTATAGGCAAAGGCAAGGTATTAAAATGGGATGGGATTTTTAGCAGAACAAATTTCAAAGAGGAAGTTTTTGAATTTTCAAACGGGATTCTTACCGACAGGAAAACTGTGTACAATTATATTGATTTGGATAATGGGATATCACGACTCAATCGTAAAGTCATTACAAATACTGTTTTCAAAGAGATCAGGAATTTAAATTGGAAAAAATTATCAGAATGTGATTGTGATGACAAGTATTGGATTACAATAGATGAGTCTGGCAAAATCAGTGATATTGAATTAGTT
>CAIPJU010000443.1 GCA_903865465.1 uncultured Bacteroidota bacterium | reverse complement strand
TTCTGTTGCAAATAGAAGCAGTTCCTTTTCGCGAAGGGCTATCTCCTCTCTGCCAGTATCTTCAACATATTCCAGGGCTCGTGCAAGGCCAATAGCTCCCTGGTAGTTCATTGTTCCGGCTTCAAACTTGAAAGGCAGGTCGTTGTAGGTGGTCTTTTCGAAGGTGACCTTATCGACCATATCGCCGCCACCCTGGAATGGAGGCATCTCTCTGAGCCATTTTTCCTTTCCGTAAAGTATTCCGATCCCATTGGGACCATAAATCTTATGGCCTGAAAAGACATAAAAATCACAATCGAGCGATTGCATGTCGGTAATACCATGTTGAATGCCCTGGGCTCCGTCGATAAGGACCGGTATATTACCCGAATGCGCAGCTGCTATAATCTCCTTCAAAGGAAGAATTGTGCCAAGAGCATTCGAAGCCTGCGCAACAGCTACAAGTCGTGTCCGTGGGGAGAGAAGTTTAAGATACTCTTCAAAGATTATCTCTCCCGAATCATTCAAGGGTATTACCTTAAGTGAAGCTCCTTTCCTTTCGCACATCATCTGCCAGGGAACAATGTTGGCATGATGCTCCAGATGGCTAACAATGATTTCATCACCGGGTTTTATATATCTCTCCCCGAATGAAAAAGCAAGGCCGTTTATTGAACCTGTAGTGCCGGAGGTAAATAGAACTTCTTCTTTTCTTTGAGCATTTAGGAAAGAACTGACCTTTTCGCGGGAATGTTCATAAGCCTCCGAAGATGCATCACTGAGGTAATGTACTCCTCTGTGTATGTTACCGTTATAGTCGGTGTAAACTTCATTCAGAGCATCGAGAACGCATTGAGGCTTCTGAGTTGTTGCCCCGTTATCGAAATAGACAAGAGGTTTGCCATATACCTGTTTTCCAAGAATCGGAAAATCTGCCCTTATTTCATTAATATTTTTCACAGCCGCTTACTATTAACCACACTTAACCATGCAGCTGGCGCACCTTGAAAGTTCTCCTCTAAGGCGCTGCATAACAAGATTGTCCATCCTCTCCCTGAGTGGTTCTATCTTTATATTCTGAATCACCTCGTGAGCAAAGCCGAACATAAGCATAAGTCGCGCCTCACGCTTATTGATCCCGCGTGACTGAAGATAAAACATCGCATTTTCATCAAGCTGTCCTATTGTTGCTCCGTGGCTGCATTTCACATCATCGGCATATATTTCGAGTTGGGGCTTGGTATCCATTTTTGCATCGTCTGTGAGAAGAATGTTGTTGTTCCTCTGGTATGCCATCGTTCCCTGTGCATCGGGACGGACAAGTATTCTTCCATTGAAAGTCCCTGTTGCCATTTCATCAAGCACTCCCTTAAATAGTTGATTACTGGTACATTTTGGGGATGCATGATCGACGCTTACATAATTATCAATATGCTGAAACTTATCTGCAAGGAAAAGTCCGTACGAGGAGGTCTCAGCCCCCTCACCTCCGAGATGATGATAGGTGCTGTTCCTGATCAGCCCTCCGTGAAGGGTCATATTATTTGAGGAGGTAACGCTGTTTTTCTCCTGGTGAATGAATGTGTGGGTTATCTTGCATGCCGCATTATGCTCATTTTGAACTCTAATAAGGTCAAAATGTGCATTTTCTCCTACATAGGCTTCTGTAACTGCATTAGTTAAAAACTTATTTGGCGAGAGAGCATGGTCGCAGATGATCATCGAGAACTCAGCATTCTTCTCAACTATTATCAGATTCCTGTGCTGGCTGAACATATCCTCATCGGACTGAACCAGGTTGACAACCTGAACAGGTTTTGAAAGCTTCACACCATCAGGAACATAAACAAAAACCCCATCGTGTGCCATTGCAGTATTAAGATGTACAAGCCCATCGGTGTCGCTATTGGCATACTTGCCATAATGTTTTTCGATAAGCTCAGGAAATTTAAGCGCTGCCTCATTGAGACTTCCAATCCATACGCCATTCGAAAGCTGATGAAGCTTTCCGTTTATTGTAGGATAGAAACCATTGAGAAGGACAATTCCCAGGGTATCCAGATCGGCTATATCGCATCTGAACTCTTCTGCCTTAATGAAATCAGCAGTTTCAGGTATGAAATAGCTCTTATAATCGTGATCAAAAAAGATATTCAGGTTAGTATATTTATATGCCTCATCCTTCTTTGTAGGGATACCCATCGCTGAGAATCTTTCAAAGGCCCCTTTCCGGAATGAGTTGATATAAGGAGATGACATCCCTGATATCCTGTCAATATTTTCCTTGTAGAGATATAAATATCTGCTGGTTACTTCTGATATGCCGTTCATACCATTATGCTGTTTTCAACCTCTTTCTTAATCCAGTCATAACCCTTTTCCTCAAGTTCAAGGGCAAGTTCCTTACCCGCTGTCTTAACAATACGTCCATCGTAAAGGACATGAACGACATCAGGGACAATATAGTCAAGAAGCCTCTGATAGTGAGTAATAACTATAAATGAGTTGTCGGGCCGTTTAATTTTATTTACTCCGTTGGCTACTATCCGAAGTGCATCAATATCGAGACCTGAATCGGTTTCATCGAGAATAGCAAGCTTTGGATCGAGCATTGCCATTTGGAAAATTTCATTTTTCTTCTTCTCGCCGCCTGAAAAACCTTCATTAACCGATCTGTTGGCAAGCTTTGAATCAATCTCTACCATCTCTTTCTTTTCGCGCATCAGCTTAAGGAAATCGGATGCAGAAAGTGGTTCGAGCCCCCTGTACTTCCTCTGTTCATTAACAGCAGTTTTCATAAAGTTGACCATGCTCACGCCAGGGATCTCTATAGGATACTGGAATCCAAGGAAAATACCATCTTTTGCACGGTCCTCGGCAGCCATTTCCAACAGGTTCTTACCGTAATATGTGACAGTTCCCCCGGTTACTTCACCAAGTTCGCGACCAGCCAGTACAGCAGCAAGGGTACTCTTTCCCGACCCGTTTGGGCCCATAATTGCATGTATCTCACCAGGTTTTACTGTAAGACTAATACCCTTTAGTATATTTTTGCCTCCGATAGAAGCCTTTAAATCTTTAATAACCAACATAATATCAAATAATTGTAAAATCTTTCACTTACTATCCCACACTTCCTTCGAGACTTATCTGCAATAATTTTTGAGCCTCCACTGCAAATTCCATTGGTAATTTATTAATCACTTCCCGAGCATATCCGTTTACGATCAGTCCGATTGCATCCTCAGTGGAAATTCCTCTCTGGTTGCAATAAAAGATCTGGTCCTCCCCTATTTTTGAAGTCGTTGCCTCATGCTCAACAATGGCAGTCTGGTTATCAACTTCGAGATAAGGAAAGGTATGAGCGCCGCACTTGTCGCCAAGAAGCAGGGAGTCACACTGGGAATAATTTCTTGCATTGGATGCATTTTTAAGGACTTTTACCAGTCCCCTGTAACTGTTCTGCCCTTTTCCTGCAGATATTCCCTTTGAAACAATTGTGCTTTTTGTGTTTTTCCCGATATGAATCATCTTCGTACCGGTATCAGCCTGCTGATGATTGTTGGTCACGGCAACAGAATAGAATTCACCTGTTGAATTGTCACCCCTAAGAATGCATGAAGGATATTTCCAGGTAATTGCCGAACCGGTTTCGATCTGTGTCCAGGATATCCTTGAGTTTTCACCCTTGCAAATGCCTCTTTTGGTAACGAAATTGAAAATACCACCCTTTCCATCTTTATCACCAGGATACCAGTTCTGAACAGTGGAGTATTTAACCTCTGCGTTTTTTTCAGCAATAATCTCAACAATTGCAGCATGAAGCTGATTTTCATCACGTTGTGGTGCTGTACATCCCTCCAGATAGCTTACGTAACTCTCTTCATCAGCTACAAGCAGAGTCCTTTCGAACTGACCGGTATTGGCAGCATTTATTCTGAAATAAGTCGAAAGTTCCATGGGGCATCTCACCCCTTTGGGGATATAGCAAAAGGAACCGTCGCTGAATACAGCTGAATTCAAAGAGGCAAAGAAATTATCGGTATATGGGACAACAGTGCCCATGTATCTTCTTACAAGTTCGGGGTACTCCCTAACGGCTTCGCTGAATGAACAGAATATGATCCCCATCTCTGCCAGGGTTTCCCTGAAGGTTGTTTTCACTGAAACGCTGTCCATAACAGCATCAACTGCCACACCGGCAAGATGTTTCTGTTCGCCGAGAGGAATACCCAGCTTATCGAAAGTCCTCTTTAGTTCCGGATCAATATCATCGAGGCTGTTTAATGCAGGCCTCTGCACTGGCGCAGCATAGAAGATAATTTCCTGGTAATTTATCTGAGGTATTTTGAGATTGGGCCACGAAGGCATCTTCATGGTAAGCCAGTGCCTGTAGGATTTAAGCCTGAATTCGAGGAGCCATTCCGGTTCATTCTTCTTGGCCGAGATAATTCTAACGACATCCTCACTGAGCCCTTTCTGTATTCGCTCGGTTTCGATGTCGGAATGGAACCCGTATTTGTACTCCCCCGATGTTACATCATTTAATATCTTGTCCTGATCTTTTTCCATGCGAATAATTTCCACCTGATTAATTCACCCGCTTAATAAACAAACGGATAATCATTTTGTTCCAAATTGGGCCTTGCGCTCAGCTCCTCCGGCACTTTTAAAAAGACAATTGAAGAGTAAAGATTATAGCCTGTTAATTATAATTAATCTAAATAAACATGCAAAAATATAAAAAATCCACAATTAGATGCAGGGAGATTCAGGAAAATTGAATCTCAAAAACCGAGTCATCCTAAATAAATGTTGGTTCTCCTTCGATGGTAATGTGTAAATTTATTTATATTTTGCAAGCTGTATAGATAAGGCGGCAAAAAAAACTAAATCATTCACAGATGAAGAGCTATTTAAGTGCTCATTTATCAGGAAGAAGTCAAAAATTACTTCTTGTTTTACCTCTTCTCCTGTTTTTACCTTTGTCACTCTTTGCCTCGGCTGGCAAAGTTCCCTCAATAGGCCCGGTGAGGCTTGAATTTATTATTTTCGGACTGATACTCCTCGGGGTAGCTCTTTTTCATAAACAGACCTTTAATGTTGCGGTCACAGGTCTGTTTGTACTTCTGGCATTCAAGCTGCTGTTTGATCCCGGTTTTCACCTTTACCACCATCTGTTTGGATCAAATTCTTTTTTAACCCAGCTTACTGACAAATCATTACGTCAGGGTGAGTGGGGCATAATACTCAATCTTGCAGGACTCTTGCTCGGATTTGCGATTTTATCAAAGATTTTTGAAGAATCCGGAGTCCCTGCCATATTGCCAAAATATCTTCCAGATGACTGGAAAGGCCCCTTCTTATTACTGGTTTTTGTATTTGTACTCTCCTCTTTCCTTGATAATATAGCTGCAGCGCTCATCGGAGGTGCAATTGCAGTAGTAGTTTTCAAGAACAGGGTTCACATAGGATATATTGCTGCCATTGTAGCTGCCAGTAACGGGGGCGGAAGCGGAAGCGTTGTTGGTGATACTACAACCACCATGATGTGGATCGATGGAGTCAGCGCTTTCAATGTTCTTCACGGATTTATTGCTGCCGGTACTGCACTCATTATTTTTGCCTGGTTTGCATCCCGTCAGCAGGATAAATATCAGAGGATCCAAAAGGATGCAAGTATGGATGTAAAGATTGACTGGCTTAAGATCTTCAATGTAGCTCTCATCCTTGCGGGAGCGATAATATCGAACATTTTATATGACATGCCTGCCCTGGGGGTCTGGATAGCAATTATTATAGGCTCCTTCATAAGGCCGGTTCCATGGAAAGAGGTACCGGGATCGATCAAAGGTGCTATTTTCCTTCTCTGCCTGGTATTCTGCGCTTCGCTGATGCCCGTGGAGGAACTGCCAAACGCCTCATGGATGACAGCGCTCTTTCTTGGTTTCCTGTCAGCGGTATTTGATAATATTCCCCTCACCAAACTATGTCTCGACCAGGGCCATTACGACTGGGGAATGCTGGCGTATTCGGTAGGGTTTGGAGGTTCAATGATCTGGTTTGGCTCATCGGCAGGAGTTGCGATTACCAGCAAGTTCCCCGAAAGCCGTAATGTCTTTCTGTGGGTTAAAAACGGCTGGCATGTTGCAGTCGCATTCATAATCGGCTTTTTTGTTCTCTACCTGACGATGGGTTGGGAACCGGCCGATAACAAGGAACATAAAATTGTAAACTGCCCTGTTCCCGGCTGCCCGATGGCTAACAAGTCCCAACCTGTAAATGAGAAGGGAACAGCCGATTTTAATAGTATAAGGAGGTAAACCATTTAGGATATTTGTGTAAAATCCCGCATATAAAAAGTTGACCATTAATAAGTGCTGTATGGTTTTGTGGTCCGAAAATTGATAGATACCACTTAAATGGAAGTGGTAGTGTTATCCTAAATAAATAAAAATCATGAGAAGGAGCTTAATAACATCATTAATTGTTTTCCTTGGTGCAATCAGTTTATTCGGTCAGGAAGAAAAGGAGATAAAAGCCGCCATAAAGCATGTGACTGTATTTCCCGACAGGGCACAGATTATGCATGATGCTGCTGTATCGCTGGGACCCGGGAAGACAATACTCAGGCTAACAGGACTTTCGCCTTATATTGATGACCAGAGTGTACAGGTGAAGGGTGAGGGCGAATACATGATTCTTTCAGTAACCCAGCAGAATAATTATCTTCAGAATCTTGAAGATTCGCCGGAAATAAAAAGCATAAGAAGCCAGATTGAAACTCTTCAGATGAAAACTGAAGATGAAAAAGCAGCCATTGAGGTGCTGAAGCAGAAAGAGGCTTTTCTTGAAGCCAACAGGGCCATACTTGTAAAGGAGACAACATTTTCGCTCGAACAGCTTAAAAATGTCATGGAACTGTATACCAGCAATATGGAACAGGTGACAACCAACTCGCTAAAGAAAACCAGGCTGATAAAGGATTATGAGAAACAGATAGCAGCCCTTCAGCAACAGATTTCTGCAAAACTAGGCAAACAGGAGCTTCCTTCAGGCGAAATAATGGTGACGGTAAGTTCTGAAAAAACTGCTTCAGCAAAGCTCTTCATCAGCTATGTTGTATTGAATGCCGGATGGTATCCATCGTATGATATCAGGGTTGATGATATTAAGAAACCTGTTGCCATAGTTTATAAGGCCAACATCTTCCAGACAACCGGAGTTGAATGGAAAGATGTAAGGCTGAGTGTGTCAAATGCATCAGCCGGGATTAACGGAGATATTCCAAAACTATATCCCTGGTTTATAGATTTTAATAATCCGGCACCTATATTTTTCAGAGGGGCCAGGATGTCAGATTCTGTGCAGGAAAAGGAGGCACCAATGATGATGACAGTGAATGCTTCAGAAAAAAATGAAGAAGCTGTACCCGCAGCTGCACTCCCTCCTGTAGCGAAACAGGTTGGAGAAACAACTGTCTCATTCGATATTTCTCTTCCATATTCAATTTCATCGAACGGGAAAGTTCAGATGGTTGAAATACAGCAAATCTCTGCACCTGCTCAATATAAGTATGTTGCAGCGCCAAAATTATCAACTCATGCTTACCTCACTGCCAACATTCCCGACTGGGCACGCCTAAGCCTTCAAAGCGGCGAAGCAACTCTTTACTTTGAGAACTCCTTCGTTGGAAAGTCAAGTCTGGATGTAAATCAGTTAAGTGACACACTGGCCGTTTCGCTGGGAACCGATAACAGCATCCTTGTCAAGCGTGAAAAAAGAAAGGACTTTACCCTGAGGAAGGTGCTTGGATCGAACAAGAGCGATATTTTTTCTTATCTGATTACTGTCAGGAATAATAAAGCTGTTCCCGTTAAGATGGATATTAATGATCAGATCCCGGTTTCATCAAACAGCAGTATCACTGTTGAAGCGACTGAATTAACCGGAGGCAGGCTTAATGTAGAGACAGGTTTGATAAGCTGGGTATTGGATATAAAATCGCAGGAAACCAAACCACTGATACTGACATATTCTGTTAAGTATCCAAAAGATAAAACCATAAAAACTGAATAACTTATATAAATTATGCGCTTTATAGGGAATATCATCTGGTTAATTACAGGAGGAATAATCATTACTGTGGAATATTTCGTCGGGAGCATTGTGCTGATGGTAACCATTGTAGGGATACCCTTCGGAATACAAACCCTTAAAATGGCATCGCTTGCAATCTGGCCATTCGGACGAGAAACAAGGGTGCACAGCCGGGCGTCGGGCTGCCTCTATATCATGATGAATATTATCTGGCTGCTAACAGGCGGACTATGGATAGCAATAACTCATCTTATACTTGGTGCCCTGCTTTGCATAACTATAATTGGAATTCCATTCGGACTGCAGCATTTCAAGCTTGCCGGAATTGCGCTCAGCCCCTTTGGAAGAGACATAGTAAGTTCATAATGGTCCGGATTCAGGCTTAATTAGCAAATCATTAATTAACTTTGGTGTAGTTTCAGCTCCTTTGACACCTTTGTAGCTTTTTTCAGGGGAGTATCTCTTGAATTTTTAAAACACTTGTTTTTTATGAACGATAATGAAAATAATGGAACCCCCCTTGGACGATTGGGGAAATTTGGACTGGTAGATCACATCGCGAAATCCTTCAGGAATATAAACCGGTCAACTATTGCAGGGATTGGCGATGATTCGGCAATAATAGATTCTGAAAATAATCTTACATTGGTGTCTACCGACCTGCTTCTCGAGGGGATACATTTCAATCTCATCTACACACCTTTGAAACATCTTGGTTATAAAGCAGTGGTACGGGCTATCTCCGATATTTATGCCATGAATGGCACCCCATCCCAAATACTTGTATCACTTGGCATAAGCGGAAGATTTTCAGTTGAAATGGTAGATGAGATCTATGAAGGAATATCACTTGCCTGCGAAAAATACATGGTCGACCTCGCCGGAGGTGATACAACAAGTTCACTTACGGGACTTACGATAGGAGTCACTGCCGTAGGAACAGTCGAAAAAGAGAAGGTTGTAAGGAGAAACGGCGCTCAAGCCAACGATCTTATATGCGTAACCGGAGACTTTGGAGCCTCTTTTATGGGCTTGCAGCTTCTTGAAAGGGAGAGAAAACTATTTGAAAAAGAAAAAGTTACCCAACCCGATCTTTCAGGATATGAATATCTGGTTGGGAAACAGCTTAAACCTGAATTCCCTGCCAAAGTTCTGGCAGAACTTGAAGCTTCCGGAATACTTCCTACTTCGATGATAGATGTTACTGACGGACTTGCATCGGACCTCCTGCATATCTGCAAATTATCCGATACAGGATGCAGGATCTTTTACAGCAGGGTTCCTATTGATTATGAAACTGTAAAGCTGGCCGATGAATTTAATGTCGATCCCATGACTCCGGCCCTGAACGGAGGAGAAGATTATGAGCTGCTTTTCACGGTTCCCTTAAGCATGATGGAACAGTTGAATAACTTTAAATCAGTAAAAACAATTGGACACATGACATCCTCAGGAACAGGCTGTTACATAGTTGGCGATGACGGTTCGGAAGTAATACTGTCAGCACAGGGGTGGAACAGGGAAACAACCTGATCTTATCGGGCCCTTATTACCCCGCGCTGTGAGTTCCTGATGAACCCGATGATATAATCACGGTCTTCGGATTTCTCAAATTCCGCTTCCACCTTTTCGAGAGCCTGTGAAAAATTCAACCCTGACTGGTAAATAACCCTGTACATATTGTGGATATTATTGATCTGCTCCTTGTCAAAGCCACGGCGGTTAAGCCCGACTGTATTTATTCCAAGATATGATAAAGGGTCTCTCTCTGCTTTTATATATGGCGGAACGTCAGTACGGACTTTGCAGCCGCCGCCGATCATAACATGTGCGCCGATATGTGTGAACTGATGAACGAGAGTTCCAGCGCTGATTATAGCCCAGTCGTCTACATTGACCTCACCTGCAAGAGCAACCGTATTGCCAATAATGCAATGATTGCCTACCCGGCAGTCGTGCCCTATATGCGACAGGGCCATCAGGAGGCAATTCGTACCTACGACTGTCTTTCCCACTGAGGCGGTTCCCCTGTTTACAGTGGCCCCTTCCCTGACTGTTGTAAAATCGCCAATTTCTGCAGTAGTCTCTTCTCCCACAAATTTAAGATCCTGGGGTATGCCTGAAATAACTGAAGACGGGAAGATCCTGCAATTTTTACCAATTCTGGCACCATCCATAATAACGGCATGCGGGCCGACCCATGTACCTGAACCTATTACGACATTTCCTGCTAAATAGGCAAAAGGGTCAATATTCACATCTTCACCAATTGTGGCATCGGGGTGGACAAATGCTAAATGTGAGATCATTTATTCAGTTATTTGTTTTTAACAATCTGTGCTGTAAGTTCTCCTTCGAGGACAAGTTTATTTCCTACGAAAGCCTGCCCGAACATAGTTACAATACCTCTCCTGATGACATCGGTAAGTTCCATTTTAAGAAGGACCGTATCGCCGGGAACAACTTTCGCCTTGAATTTAACTTTGTCAATTTTCAGGAAGTATGTTGAATATTTTGAAGGATCCTCCACGGTACTGAGAACAAGCAATCCGCCGGTCTGTGCCAGAGCTTCTACAAGAAGTACCCCAGGCATGACAGGTTCTTCGGGGAAATGTCCCTGGAAAAATGACTCATTAAAAGTCACATTCTTGATACCCACAATTGTAGATTCCTCTATTGAGATTACCTTATCGACCATCAGGAACGGGAACCTGTGCGGAAGACGTTTCTTTATATCTTCAAGTGTAAAAACAGGAGGAACAGAGGGGTCATAAACAGGGATATCACGCTTGGAAGCAGCCTTTTTCATCTCCTGCCGCATCAGCTTTGCAAGCTTGGTATTGGCATTGTGTCCGGGACGAGTAGCAACAACCTTACCTTTGATAGGATGACCAACGAGCGCGAGGTCACCCATGATATCAAGAAGCTTATGCCTCGCCGGTTCATTGGGGTAACGCAATTCGGTGTTATTCAAAATCCCTGCAGTGTGGGTGCTTATCCCCGGACGATTGAAGAGTTTTGCTATACGGTCTATCTCGGCCTGCTCAACTTCCCTTTCGAGTATTACAATTGCATTATCAAGGTCGCCGCCCTTGATAAGTCCCATGTTGAAAAGAGTTTCAAGCTCATGAAAAAATACAAAGGTCCTGCTTCTGCAAATATCTTTTTCAAAGCCATCAATACTGTCAAGAATGGCATACTGATTTCCAAGGATCTTTGAATTATAATCGATCAGAACATTTATGCTGAAATGGTCATCGGGGTAAACAATAAGATCGACACCATGTTCCTCATCGGAGAAAACAATCTTCTGCTTAACAACAAAATAGTTACGGTCCTCTTTCAAATCTACAATGCCTGCCTCTTTAATTGCCTCAACAAACTTCCAGGCTGCACCTCCCATAATAGGCGCTTCAGGGCCATTAAGTTCTATCATGGCATTGTCAACCCTCAATCCGTGAAAGGCAGCCAGAACATGTTCTATTGTAGATACTGATGCGTTATTTTGAAACAGTGTTGTACCTCTTGAGGTATCAGTTACATGTTCAGCAAGTGCATCTATAATTGGTTTCCCGGGAAGATCGACCCTGCAGAATTTATAACCGTGGTTGGCAGGAGCAGGCTTGAAAGTTATGGTAACATTTATGCCTGTATGCAGGCCTTTCCCGGTGAGGCTTATTTCCTTAGCAAGGGTTCTTTGTTTTTCACTCATCTGTTTAATAACTTATATTAAATTTTTCCGGGTACAAAAAAAGGAAAAAAAATCGAACTATTGCTAAAATAGTATCATAACTGCAATTCTGACAACTTATTCCAAGCCTAAAAATCTATTATTTTATCTCTTTTTTAGTACATCAACATCCCTTTCCATGCTGTCGAGCTTGCTCTTCATTTCAGGGAGTTTCTTGAAAATGACCGAAGATTTCAGAAAATTCCTGAACTCAATAGCCGGAGATCCTATGATTGTTGTGTTTTCCAGCTTTATGTCGCCTGCTACTCCCCCCTGTGCACCGATCTTTGTTCCTGCCGCTACTTTTATGTGACCCGCAAGTCCAACCTGGCCTCCGAACATACAGTTCTTCCCAACCTTGGTTGATCCGGCAATTCCGGTCTGAGCTGCCATAACAGTATTTTCACCGACCTCAACATTGTGACCTATCTGGATCAGATTGTCGAGTTTGACTCCTCTTCTGATAATTGTCGAACCCATTGTGGCCCTGTCAATAGTAACATTAGCTCCTATTTCGACAAAATCTTCCAGAATAACATTCCCCAGCTGAGGTATCTTTTTGTATTCATTGTCCGACTGAGGGGCAAATCCGAATCCATCGCTGCCAATAACAGAACCAGCATGAATTATGCAGTTCTGGCCTATGATACAAGCGTGGTAGATCTTCACACCGGAATAGAGTTCAGAATTCTCCCCCAGCCTGGTATTGTCTCCAATATAAACATGAGGATAAACTGAACATCCATCGCCGAGTACAACATTCTCACCAATATATGCAAAAGGGCCTATGTAGACCTCTGAACCAATAGAGGCCGATGCCTCAATTACTGCAGATGGATGAATTCCCTTCTTTTTTGGCTTTGTTGCCTGATCAACCATGCGGAGAAGCGAGGCAAAGGATTCATATGCATCATCGACTCTTATAAGAGTAGCCTCTATGGCTGCGGAAGCGATAAAGCCTTTATTAACCAGAACTACTGATGATTTTGTAGTATAAATATATTGTTCGTACTTCGGGTTAGCAAGAAATGAAAGAGCTGCGGGTTGTCCCTCTTCAATCTTAGCGACTGTATTTACTTTTATTTCGGGGTTTCCTTCGACTATACCATTTAAAAATCCTGCAATTACTGCTGCTGTAAATTCCATGACATTATTTTAAATTTATACGGCAAACCTTTGGGTAGCAAAGGTAGTATTTCGTTATTCTTTCTGAAATGAATCGATGGTCAAACATATCGGATACTGCTGAAATATCAGCCGTCTTTCCGTTTTTAAGCTGAATTTTAACCTCCGGAGAATCAGAAGTGTAAGCCCTGTTGGAGATTGTACCTGTAAAAACATAATAATCCGATACTTCAGGATCTAACTGCAACTGTCTGATTGCATCTTTTCTCAGTTCAGCAACCTTCTCTTCCGGAAATGGATCATTCTGAAGCTCAATTGCCATCAGGTTCCTTTGCATCAGCCTGGTTGAGAGCTCTGAGAGTACTTTATCGGAATGGTCCGTCCAGTATTTAGCCGAAACCAGGATGTCGGTATCATCGAGCCTGGTAAAATTCCGGGCAATAAGGCCCGGGGTAAATCTACCCTCCGTAATAAGATCCGACTTGTCGAGATCGTTATAAAGGAAGAACCTGAGAGCAGGAGTTGCATACAGATCGAAACCTGTCTTTGCCAGTTCCTTTGCCCGCTTGAGAATATTCAGAAGGAGGCTTTCAGAAGCAATTACTGTCTTATGCATATATACCTGCCAGTACATCAGTCTTCGTGCTATTAGAAATTTCTCCAGCGAATAAATACCTTTTTCTTCAATTGCAAGGGCATCTCCTGCCACTGAGAGCATCCTGATAATCCTGTCAGATCCTACCGACCCCTCTATTACCCCGGTGAAAAAACTGTCACGCCGAAGGTAATCCATCCTGTCCATATCAATCTGGCCTGAAATAAGTTCATGGAAGAATTGTCGGTGATAGGTTCCCTTGAAGATCTCAATGGCCAGGCCGAGCTTCCCTGAAAACTCCTCATTGAGCTTATTCATGAGTAAAAGAGATAAGTCTTCATGACTGATTCCATCGATAATCGACGATTCGAGGGCATGTGAGAAGGGGCCATGACCTATATCGTGCAGTAGTATCGCACAATAGGCAGCCTCTGCTTCACTCTGTGATATTTCCACTCCTTTATTCCTGAGAGTTCCGATTGCAAGATCAGTAAGATGGAATGCCCCAAGGCAGTGCTGAAACCTGCTGTGATTGGCCCCGGGATAGACAAAGCTTGTTAAACCAAGCTGCTTTATGTTCCTCAGCCTCTGAAACCAGGG
>CAIPJU010000442.1 GCA_903865465.1 uncultured Bacteroidota bacterium | reverse complement strand
GGTTTTTCCAAAAAACTGGGAACCTCTAAAAGTGCCGTACATTTTGCCCTTGTTTATGCTTTACCCGGAAGCGTATCGGGATATAACCCTCTTGATTTCGATGCTACTCAGGCCATGGCGGGACATATGGTACCAAATCAAACGATCAATATAAAAATGAACCAACTTGAGTTTGAGGTGGCGTTTACATTTTAAAAACCACGGGAAGTAAATTTTAAAGAGGCTATTCCAATTGGGATGGCCTCTTTTTATAATGATCTCCTTTCTTGATGATGAAAATGTAAAACCAGAAAAAGAACCACCCTGGGGTCTTGCAAGATCTATGTTATCGTAAAATGAGGTTTTGAAGTGTTCTAAGAAATATTGCTGAATGGTCGAATTGTCAAATTAACGCATTTTCAATTTCTCTATCCTTTTCACCACCAGTTTTGAACTGATCATCGTAATTGGCAGGCCGGTGCCCGGAACCGTAGAGGCGCCAACATAAAAGACATTCTTAAATACCTCATCAAAATTCGTGGGGCGGAAAGCGCCAATCTGCATCATCTTATGAGAAAGTCCCAGACCACTGCCCCTGTGCAGATTATACTGATTTTGCCAATCTTCGGGTGTATAAACAGTCCTTGAGATAATTTCCGGAACTATATCTTTCCCAATACGCGTGGAGAAATCGGTAAGGATGCTGTTCACAATCTCATCCTTGTCGTCCCAGTTGCTTTTAAACCGCAGGTCGGGAACCGGGCAGACAAAGAATAACCCCTCGCACCCCTCCGGGGCACAATCGGGATTATTTCTGGATAGCACATTTACGTAATAGTAAGGTTTTTGAATAGTTCCGGTTGATTGAAAAATCTTATTGGCATAGTCCTTAAAATTATCCCCAAGAAAATAGTTATGATGCTCGACCTGAGGAAGTTTGCACTTCAAACCAATGTATATTGTCAACGGCCCCATGGTCCATTCCATCTTGTCAAGTCTGGCCTCCGAATAGCGGGGACGCTTGAATATTTTACCACGGAATGAGGCCGCATCGCTATTAACCACAATAATATCGCTTTGCCATTTACCTCCATTCTGGTCAACGAGTCCGTCAAGTTTCCGGCCACTAGCCAAAAAATCAACTATTTCGGTATTGTAGGTGATCTTCACATTTACTTTTTGAAGTTCCCCTAGAATTCCTTCAACAATCTTGTACATCCCCCCTTCAACATTATAATATCCGTCATGCTGGAATTCAGTATAGGAGAGTAAAGTATAAACTGCAGGAGTATCGAAAGGGGTTCTGCCAAGGAAAAAGGCGACAAGAGAAATGATTTCACGGGCGTCGTCCGACGAGAAATACCGGCAAACCTGTTGCCAGAAATTCCGGAAAAGAACCGGCAGATGAACCGGATTAACCTTCATCAGTGTGATCAGGTAAGAAAAAACCGAATTGTAGTTCTCCTTAATCACAATATCAACCGTATCGTCAAATAGTGCTTTCCCGTTTTTCAGGTATTTGTGCATCTTAAATTCAAAGTCCGGTTCGACATCCTTAAACTGCTCCGCGAGTTTGTGAATGTCTTTGTAAAGACGGTAGGTCTTAGGGCTTCTGCTGAAATTGACAGTATACAACGGATCAATTTCAACATATCTGAAAGGGAGCTCAATGTTGCAATCCTTCGCAAATTCATTGAATTCATACGACATACTGAAAAAGCTTGGACCCGTATCAAAAGTAAAACCATCCTTTTTAAGCTGGTTGAGCCGTCCCCCAGCCTGGCTATTCTTTTCGATTATCTGAACTTCATATCCCTTTTTTGCCAATCTTAAGGCCGTAGCAAGGCCACCAATACCGGCACCTACAACAAGTACTCGCTTTCC
>CAIPJU010000441.1 GCA_903865465.1 uncultured Bacteroidota bacterium | reverse complement strand
AATCATAATCATATATAATATAGCCACCACTGGAATTTGAACCATTTGTGTGAAATCTGCTGGAAATAGTTAGTGTGTCATTTTGATAAAAATAAAAGAGTGAATCTGATGTTAGGATAATTTTACGGGAAGTATGAGTTGAGACTGGTGTCTGACAATCTGTTTCTGCCAATCCACATGTACTTATCCAGGACCATTCTCCAATCAGACTTGATGAGTAGATAACTGACTCATCTTTTTTACATCCGTAACATGATGCTACCAGAACCAAAACAATTATTAATTTTTTCATGAAGAAATATATTTGCCAAAAATAGCAGGCTTATTTGGGCTTTATGGTTTCTATTATTTCATTAACTGTTTCTAAGGCTGATGCCGGAAATCTAATTCCCATTGCCTGCTTAAACAATCCATTCTCTTTCCAGTATAACCGACTATTTCAATATAGTTTACTATTTGATATGTAATCATTTGAATAGTATAAGACAGCAATTGTTTCTGCATTCTGACAAAATCTTTGAACTTTATTCAGGGCAATGAGATTGTCTGAGCTATCCTTAACTTTTATCGTTGCAGGCATAGGGTCCGGCAAAGTATCCCCAAAATCATTACAAAATAAGGCATTGCAATATCCATATTTCAGTATAATAGTGGTGTCGTTTGAAAACTTAAAAAAGGTGTTCCCTTCAAATCCTGCCATCCCTAAGCCTTTAAATCCGGATGGTACCTGAATCGTATAATTTGTTTTAAAACTGATTGTTGGCCAACTTTCAATAGTTGTCATATTATTGCAGGCAGCATTTTCTATGCTATTATCTTTCTTACAACAGGTAATTGAAATAATCAGGCTTAGGATTGTTATTATTTTTGCAGGTTCCATAAATTTTATCTTTTATTTCAAGAATATTTTTGTCAGCCTGTTATCCCCGAAAGTGAATAATAATTGATTATTGTTCATCCAATTGATTTTTGTCCAGTTACCATCAAAGGATTCACTATCATCATAACCAGTTAATTGCTTGTAATCATTTGATTGCAGATTGTACAACCAGAGTTGTTCACTGCCCGATCGATTGCTTAAAAAGGCAATTTGAGAACCATCCGGCGAAACTGAAGCATTATAATCATTCCATTTTGACGTAATTAATGACTCAATTCCATTTGTTTGCCGAGAATATTTATAAATACTTGTCCTGCTATTTTTTGTCCCCTGGAACACAAAGTCATTTTCATTCATCCAGAGTGGTCTCGAAGCGTTAACAAAATTGGTCTTGGATAAATCAATGATGAGTTCAGTCTTTAATGTACTTAAATCCAGCGACCAGATATTGGTGGTATTTATGTCCGGTCTGTTTCTATTTGATTGGAATATTATTTTATCACCTGAGGGTGAAAACGATGGGTTATACTTGTAAGTAGTGTCACTTGTGAGTTTGGTGATTGCTTTAGAAGCCAAACCATATAGTGCAATCTGTGAATAATATCCCTGACCCTGGGTTTCTTCAGCAAAAACGATGGTATCACCATTGGATGACCAGTTTGGGTCATAAGAAAAAGTTGTTAACAGTTCAGATTCTTGATTATCAGTTGAAGACAAAAGAACAGACTCTGCCATGCAGCAATTTGCTCCGCCATTCCAGGCATAGCTTTTATCAACATATGCGATTTTGTTTGCGACAGGCGAATAGGCAAGCGATGATATTGTTTGATTAATTTTCGTTGAAGCGAGCGTACTGAAAGTCAACTTTTGGTTTGGAATAACCATTATGGTATCAGAGTAAAGAGGTGTATAGCCTGCTTTCTCCCCTACAACATAGAAATAATAGGCATTGCCATTATTCAAACCACCCAGGGTGAAAGTGTAATTATGATCATTTTTAAGTCTGGTGATTTCTTTGAAATTATTTATTTGTCCATCCGATTGATATATTTCAAAATAGTCAGGGTCAACAAATTTGTATGGCAGCAATATTTTAGCATTAAATTGTTTGTCAGCACTATATGGTGAAAAGTATGTCAGGGTAGCTTTTTTGTCACCCATTAAGCCAATACAAAATGGTCCCCTTAGCCTTGTTCCGTCAGGAATCTTAGCGTCCTTACTGCAACTTAAGCAAGCAAGAATCAAAAAAAATATGATAAGATTTTTCATTATATATTTATCGGTTATTAATTCACAGATATCTTCATACAAATGCCATTTAAATTGATTTAGCACGTGGTTACGCATAACCCACAAATTCCATACCATTGTTAAATAATTAACAATTAAAAGATTTGATTTATTTTACTGGGATACCGGACTTAACTCGAAATCTATTCCTTTATTTAATCTTTCTCCACTCACACAGCGGGATAGGATCAGGCAACGCTTATAGAATGAACAATGAAGTTAAACCTCTATTCATCAATTATATATATCGTTTGCATCCTCTAAAGGTACTGGCAAAGTAAACTTAAAATCGCTCCCTTTTCCTATTTTGCTTTCAACCCAGATATTGCCAGCATGTTTTTCGATAAAATCTTTACATAGCAATAATCCTAATCCTGTACCTGATTCACCTGCAGTACCTTTTGATGCAATAACTTCTGAAATATCGAACAGTTTTCCAACAACATCAGATGAAATACCAATTCCATTATCGGAAATCGTTATTGTTACAAATTCAGGGCTTTCTAATGCGGAGATAGTAATTACACCTTCTTTGTTTGTAAACTTAATGGCATTCGAAATGAGGTTTCTAAGAACTGTTTTTAACATATCAAGATCAGCGAATACATATAATTGGTTTGTTGCTGAATAATGGATTGTTATGTTTTTAGTGAATGCGATCGGCCTAAGAACCTCCAGTACATTATTACAGACATTTGTAAAATTTAGTTTCTGAGGCTTGAATGGAATTTTGCCTTGCTGCGTTCTTGCCCAAAGTAGTATTTCATCCAGCAATTTAGATGCATTTTGAGTTGTTTCAATTATCAGATTTGCGATATCTCCTGTTTCATCGTAATTTTTTATACAAATGTCTTCAATCAGAGCTTCAGATAAACCCAGAAGGTTACTGAAAGAATTTCTTAAATCGTGACCAATGATTGATATAAAGCGATTTTTGTCTAAATTTAATTTAAGTAATTTTTGCTCAGAATTTTTGAGTTCTTGTTCAGCTTTCTTGAGTTCGGTAATGTCAATAAAAGAACAGACCACCTGTTTTATTGTATCATCATTGTAAACTTGAAGTTCTGCGTCCACTTTCAACCATACCCTGTCATTTTTGGATGGACGATAAACACCCATGATCACATCATGTACTGATTCATGGGTGGCAATTGCTTGAGGAACAGGGAGAGTATGTCCAGGAAAAGGGGAGCCATCTTCGTGTATTACATTCCAATCAGGGTCGAATGAAGTCTTGCCTAATAATTGGTTTTCTGTGAGTCCCAATAATTCAAGAGCTTTTGGATTGCTCACTAATATTTCAGTATCAGGACCTTGCAACAGTACTCCAACCTGCATGTCCTTCACCATATTCTTAAATTTCGCCTCGCTTTCTAAAAGTGCCAATTCTACCTGTTTCTGCTCGGTGATGTCTCTGAATATCCCATTT
>CAIPJU010000440.1 GCA_903865465.1 uncultured Bacteroidota bacterium | reverse complement strand
GTAATAAATCCTTCTTTTTTCATCCTAAAATTACATTATTCTTTTCCCATTTTTACATGAAGGAAAAAAATTATGCGTTTTTGGGGGAGTTATTGTATGAACCCCCCCTTTTTTTGGATGAAAGTAAGCATTCGGTCTGCCACGTTCAAAAATAATGAAAAAGTTTGATTATAAGGGAAAGATCAGGATGTGATTTTATTTAACTAATGAAGAGTCCACCCAGTTCTGGGGCAATAGCTCGTCTAGCTGACTCATTTTACATTCTGATATTCGGCCCAGAACATCTTCGAGCCATCGGAAAGGCTCCACTCCATGTTGTTTACAAGTTCCCATGAAAGAGTATATCATTGCAGATCGTTGTGCTCCTTCGTGTGATCCTGCAAACATATAGTTTTTTCTTCCCAGCGCCACTGGGCGAATACTGTTCTCGATAAGATTGTTGTCGGGGAGATATTTTCCATCATCTACATACCGGATCAACCTGTGCCAAAGCTTGAGATTGTAGGCCATTGCCATGGCAATAGCACTCTTGGGCAGCACCTTTACTATTTCTGCGGTCATCCAATCTTTTAACTCATCAAGAATGGGCACTGCTTTTTCTATTCGCAAGGCTTTGCGCTCTTCAAAAGAGAGGTTCTCTTCCCGTGCCTGGCGTTCTATATCGTAAATCTTTTTAAACAGAGACAAGGCGTGTTCCGCCCGCTTCTTGTCATTTTTGAGGGCATCACTAAACATACGCCGGGCATGAACCATGCAGGACAATAATGTGATGTGTGTAAAATTGTCAAATTCAGAATAGGCTGAGTAACCATCTGTCTGAAGGGATCCTTTAAAGTCCTTCAGGAAATCTACCGGTCCCGCTCTCTCCCTGCTTTTGCGGTAATCAAAACAGACCTGTTTTCCTAAAGGGTCAAAATAGACCCAGAGATATCCCCTGTGTGTCGACCCCTGTTTGTCTTCAGTAAGAACCGGCATCGGGGTCTCATCGGCCATCAGGTAATCGGATTGAGTAACTTTCTCTTTCAGTCTGTTGTAAAGAGGTTCCAGTAGGTTGCAACTTGCCTTCACCCAATCATTCAGTGTTGAATCGGCAAGGGTGATCTGTTGACGTTTAAACTGCTGAACCTGCCTGTAAAGGGGAAGATGGTCTACGTACTTACTTACCATGATGTGTGAGAGTAAACCTGCCCCTGCGTTACCTCTTGGAATAGGAAGACTGGGTAGTTCTGCTATCACAATCACGTTCTCTACATTTGGCATCTTGTATTTAGGGCGGATAAATTTCTTCACAAATAACCTTCCCGGCTTGTAATCGAGTATCTCTGTAATCTCTTCACCAATCTTTATCGCTCCTGAGAGGTCTTCAGTTGGCTCAATAACGACTTCCACTCTTGGTATGTTTGCAGGGATAGGAAGACGGGCATGTCCTGTTGCAGGGACTTCTCCATTCTTTTTGCGAGAGTACGAAATGGTCTCTTCTTCCTGTTCAGGGGCTTCAATCTGCGGAGTATCTAATCCCAATGTGAGTTGACCGGGCATATCCACATGAACGAAACGTTCGCTTTTGGTTCCAAAGACCATCTTTTGCAACTGCTCGAATTGGTGCTTTAATATGAGGAAATCGGATTGAAGGCTTAATAGTCTATTGTACTCTTCCCTGGGCAGGGTGACCATATCCGGAGTGCTGTTTTGAAGAATTTCCTGCCCTTTTTTCATGATTCAAAAGTACAGAAAATAAATGACATAACCTAATGATATCAATGCTTTCAAGCACTTTTTCTCAAAATAAATCGTTCTCTTTTCTGAATGTTTTTCAGTGATATTCCTTCAATCATCATCACCAGTGTTGACCATTGCATCGGGCAGTCCAAGGAGTCATTATCCTGTTTAGGGAGTTCAAAAGTACCCGTTTCAAGCCTTTTATAATAAAGGATAAAACCACCCTGTTCCCATCGAAGAAGCTTAACCTGATTACGGCGCTTATTCATGAAGATAAACACCTCGCCAGATAGGGGGTCCCGTCCCAGCTCGTTTTGTATGAGTCCGCTGAGCCCATCAAAGGAATTGCGGATATCAACCGGGTTACGATACAGAAAGTAAGAAAGGGCTGAACTTAGAGAAAACATCGTCTATACCATTTTAATAAAAGTCCGTACCATTGAAAGGTCACTGTTATTTGGAAGAACTACCCTGACTCCGTTTGGGTAATGGATTTCGATTTCACAACAGATGGTCTGCTCATTCCTTGCAATTGTAACAGGGATAAAGGCTTTTACTAATGCATTGGGTTGTTGCTTATACTTATTATGCCAATTGGTAAACGTATTAGGACTTATCTTTTTGCTTTCACAAAATACAACCTGTGTGAGTCCGCTTTGCTGCCACTCCTCAATGAGTGCAAACATTTTAATCCGTTTTGCCTTCTGAAATGCCGTTTCCATGTATGTATATATTTGAGACAAAAATATTGCCTAACTTTATACCTTACAAGATGTGGCAGGCCGGATGCTTACCTTCAGAGAGAGGCATGGGAGGTGTATTACCTTTAATTAAGATACAATCGCAAGTTGAAAATTCATGTTCAATTTCATGTTTTTTAGGTTTAAATGAAATTGCAAGCGCAAAAGTAATATCAAAAAATGGGAATTCGACTCAAAATCAAAATTTACTTTATAATCAACTGTTTTATTTTAACGTAATAGGGACTGTCCCCAATGTCGTTTAGTTAAGGAAAT
>CAIPJU010000439.1 GCA_903865465.1 uncultured Bacteroidota bacterium | reverse complement strand
GGGTATAACTGATTTCAGAAAACGACTATACTGGAATGAATTCAACCAAATTGTTTCAATTCTTCCTCCTTATAAAGAACAAGAAGAAATTTCGCTTTTTCTTTCCACTTTAAATTTGAAGACTGACAAAGCAATTTCCGCCAAATACCTTGAAATAGAAAAGCTAAAAGAATACAGGGCCACTTTGATAAATAGTACGGTGACGGGGAAAATAAAAGTATGTTAGTATGCATAAGAGAAATGTTTTCATCAGTAGTGTACAGAAGGAATTTGCCAATGAGCGACCAATAACTTCTTTTTGCGTACAAGTTTCCGGACAAGTTACCGGACAAGTTACTGGACAAGCTACTGGAGAAGTTACTGGAGAAGTTACCGACCATGTTACCGACCATGTTACTGACCATGTTACCGACCATGTAAATGAGTTGATTTTGAGATTAGTAATAGTATTGGAAAATAAAAAAAGTCGCTCGGAATTGATGGAGTCACTTGATTTGAGACACTCAGGCAATTTTAGGGATAATTATCTAAATCCTGCAATTGAAGAAGGGTATATAGAAATGACAATTCCTGATAAGCCAAAAAGCATAAAGCAAAAATATCAGCTTACACACAAAGGCATTGAACTAAAAAACAGAATCAGCAAAATAAAATGACAAGTCAAACCAACGAACAAGCTCTTGAAGCTGTAATCGAAAAACGTCTTACAGGTACTTGCCTTGAAGAACTCAAAGTGCAGGGTATTTATTTGAACTCTGTTGCAGAAAGAGCTGAACTATACCGTGGCGGCAATGGCTTTTATATAGGTTCTCCTTCTGAGTTTAATCCAAAGTATTCAGTTGATGAAACAAGATTCTGGACTTTCCTTGAGTCGACTCAAAAAGAAGAATTAGCAAAGCTTCAGAAACAAACCGGCTGGAAACTAAAAATACTCGACCGGCTCGACCGGATAATTAAGAAATATGGCATCATCCGTCTGCTCCGAAAGGGTCTTGAAGTCGATGATGCACATTTTACATTGTTATTTGTTTTGCCACTCGCCAGCAGCAGCGAGGCTATAATAAGGAATTTCGAAAGTAATCAGTTCAGTGTTACCCGCCAGGTCAGGTACTCAGTAAATAATCCAGGTGAAGAAATTGATATTGTACTTTTTGTGAATGGCCTGCCCTTTGCGACTATGGAACTGAAAAATCACTGGACGGGTCAAAACGCCAGGGTACATGGTCAGCATCAGTATAAATATAAACGGGACAATACACAGCCTCTGTTAAACTTCGGTCGTTGCATTGTACATTTTGCAGCCGATACTGATGAAGTTTATATGACAACCAGGCTTATAGGTGACGATACAATTTTTTTCCCCTTTAACCTGGGACATAACTTTGGTAAGGGCAATCCTCCTAACACCCTCGGGCATAAGACTTCCTATCTTTGGGAAGAGGTCTTTACCCGCCAGAGTCTGGCAAACATAATTCAGCATTTTGTAAGGTTCGATGGCAAGGAAAATGATTCACTTGCAAAAAAGAACCTGTATTTTCCACGCTACCACCAGATGGATATTGTTCGAAAACTTGTTGCCGATGCAGGCAAGAATGGGGTAGGGCAGACTTATTTAATACAACATTCGGCCGGTTCAGGAAAATCCAACTCAATTACATGGGCTGCATATCAGTTAATCGAAACTTATCCTGAGAGTGTTTCAGTACCCGGAAATAAGGGTCTTTCAAATCCTCTTTTTGATTCGGTTATTGTTGTAACCGACAGGAGATTACTCGATAAGCAATTACGAGATAACATTAAGGAATTTTCAGAGGTAAAAAATATTGTTGCACCTGCCTATTCATCAGGTGAGCTAAAGAAAAATCTTGAAAGCGGGAAACGTATTATTATAACTACAATACAAAAGTTTCCGTTCATAGTGGATGGAATTGCCGATTTAAGCGACAAACGATTTGCAGTAATAATTGACGAGGCTCATAGCAGCCAGAGCGGTTCTGCCGCCGACGATTTAAACAGGGCAATTGGCTATAACGGAATCGAAGAGGAAGACCCCGACCCGCAGGATAAGATCCTTGAAATGATGCGTTCGCGCAAAATGTGCGGAAATGCTTCCTACCTCGCTTTTACTGCTACACCAAAGTCAAACACTCTTGAGAAATTTGGTATAAGGCATCCCGATGGCCGATTCACTCCTTTTCATCTCTACTCAATGAAACAGGCCATTGAAGAGGGTTTTATACTCGATGTCCTGGCAAATTACACTACTTACAGGAGTTATTATGAAATTGAAAAATCAATTGAGGAGAATCCCTTATTTGACTCAATCAGGGCACAAAAGAAACTAAGAGCATATGTTGAACGTCATGAGCAGACAATTGCAATCAAGGCCGAAATCATGCTCGACCATTTCATTCAGAAGATTGTAAATACAAAAAAGCTGAAAGGAAAGGCGAAAGCAATGGTTGTCACACAAAGTATTGAATCGGCGATTCAGTATTTCTTTGCTCTCAGGAATTTATTGGATAAAAGAGGTAATCCGTTCCGTATTGCAGTTGCGTTTTCAGGCAGGAAGAGTGTTAACGGGATCGAATATACTGAAGAAAATATTAATGAGTTTCCCCCCGGTATGGATACAGCAAAACCATCCGATCCCGGTTATATCTCAGATAAGATTGCCCGGTATTTTGATATGGATGAATATCGGATACTGGTTGTTGCCAATAAGTATCTTACTGGATTCGACCAGCCAAAACTCACTGCCATGTTTGTCGACAAGAAACTGCAGGGAGTCATGGCTGTTCAGGCTTTGTCGAGGCTTAACCGGTCGGCTGACAAATTGGGGAAGAAGACAGAAGACCTGTTCATACTTGACTTTTTCAACTCAGCGGATGAAATAAAGGAGGCATTTGATCCATTCTATACATCCACGACGCTTAGTAAAGCCACCGATGTAAATGTACTGCATGAACTTAAAAACAACCTCGACAGTGTTGGAGTATATGAATGGTCGGAGGTTGAGGATTTTAATGAGAGGTACTTCTCAAATGTAAACGCTCAGGAATTAAGTCCGGTTATTGACCTGGCAGCCAACCGTTTCAATTCAGCTTTGGGGCTTGAGGAAAAGGAAAAGGCCGACTTCAAGATTAAGTCTAAACAGTTTGTCAAGATTTACAGTCAGATGGCCTCCATTCTTCCATTTGAAATAGTAAAGTGGGAAAAGTTATTCTGGTTTTTAAAATTTTTGATCCCGAAGCTCATTATCACCGATCCTGATAAGGATAAACTGGATGAATTATTGAATTCTGTTGATCTTTCAACCTATGGTCTTGAACGCGTAAAACTGAATGCTTCAATTGGATTGGATTCTGCGGAATCGGAAGTTGACCCGCAGAACCCTAACCCCCGGGGTGTCCATGGAGACGATACAGTTAAGGATCCCCTTGACCTGATAATAAATAGTTTCAATGAACGATGGTTTCAGGGGTGGGAGGCAACACCCGAAGAACAGAGAGTTAAGTTTGTGAGTCTGGCACATAATAT
This sequence comes from uncultured Bacteroidota bacterium, assembly GCA_903865465.1. Lineage (GTDB taxonomy): Bacteria > Bacteroidota > Bacteroidia > Bacteroidales > VadinHA17 > LD21. Next base: position 32 of record CAIPJU010000439.1, on the reverse strand, counting down.
GCGAATGCACCCTGATTACAAAGAAAAATACG
>CAIPJU010000438.1 GCA_903865465.1 uncultured Bacteroidota bacterium | reverse complement strand
TTACTTAACAGTATCCATATGTGCAATAAGGTCGAGAAGTTTGTTTGAATAGCCCCACTCATTGTCGTACCATGAAACTACTTTTACAAAGTTGCCGTTAAGGGCAATACCTGCATCGGCATCGAAAATAGAGGTACGGGCGTCTCCGTTGAAGTCACTCGATACAACAGCTTCGTCGGTATATCCCAGGATTCCTTTGAGAGGACCTTCTGAAGCAGCTTTCATTGCTTTTTTGATCTCATCATAGCTTGCAGCCTTTTCGAGGCGGCAGGTAAGGTCAACAACAGAAACGTTCAGTGTCGGAACCCTGAATGCCATACCTGTAAGTTTACCATTTAGTTCGGGGATTACTTTACCCACAGCCTTGGCAGCTCCGGTTGAAGATGGGATAATATTGCCAGCAGCAGCACGTCCGCCTCTCCAGTCCTTTTTTGAAGGGCCGTCAACGGTTTTCTGTGTTGCGGTTGTTGCATGAACAGTTGTCATAAGACCTTCAACGATACCGAAGTTGTCGTTTAGAACCTTGGCAACAGGTGCAAGACAGTTGGTTGTGCAGGAGGCATTGGATACAAACTGCATGTCTGCCTTATATTTATTATTATTCACACCCATAACAAACATTGGAGTATCATCTTTGGAAGGGGCTGACATAACAACACGTTTAGCACCAGCGGCGATATGACCTGCAGCGCTCTCCTTAGTAAGGAAAAGACCTGTTGATTCAATAACGTATTCAGCACCAACCTCGTTCCACTTAAGTGTTGAAGGGTCTTTTTCTGCACTAACACGAATACTTTGTCCGTTTACGACCAGCCTGCCATCTTTAACTTCAACAACGCCGTCAAACACACCGTGAACTGTGTCATAACGAAGCATGTAAGCTATATAATCCACTTCAAGAAGATCGTTGATCCCAACTATCTCAATGTCGCTCCTTTTCATTGCAGCTCTGAAGGCAAGTCGTCCTATCCTGCCAAAACCATTGATACCTACTTTAATTTTTGACATAATTATTTCATTAATTTGTTAATAAATTGGAGTTACAAAAATAATATTTTATGTTTAAAAGGCAAGTTGAATTTAGGTTCAGTTTGCCTTTTTTCTTTTGAAGATATTTGTCAGCTTATTAGCTTCAGGATTCATTGGATCAATTACCATTCCAAACCTGTAACTGACAAATAATGAGAAAAATAACAACTTATTGTTGCTTGTTGCCATTATAGGAATTTTCTTGGGAAAAGCATTTATCTGGGCGCCTATTTCGACGGCATGTATAATTTTGTCTTCCTTACTGTATTCGAAATTAAAACCTGCTTTTCCATAGAGACCCGGAAGTACCTTTGTCTCATTGAGCCCCTTTGTGAAAGAGGCTTTACTGTAAATATCCTGGGGCATTGCAATTGTGGAACTGAACTTTTCCTCTTTAATTTCATACATATTGGGCGATATCAGGTATAGCACCCTGTAATATATTGGTTTGTAGAGGGAAATAACAGGTCCGGCTGAATAAAAATACCTCACGGCTATCCCGCCCAGGTCGGCCTTTTTAAACAACTCGTGCTGATGGCCGATTCCTCCCCTTATGAAGATGACTGAATTAAGCTTTCCAAATACAAATGATCCTGCGCCCTGAATAAAAGGATTTGATAATTTGTATTCCTTTGGAGACTTTAGTGTTCCGGCGTCAATCTCAAAAAGTTTTTTGTTCAGGAAGTCGGTCCTTTTAGCTACCCTGTAACTGAGTCCAAAACCGTCGGTATTGAGAAGAAGTCCGGCAGACCTCTCATTACGGAAAAATACCTTTTGCTGCTCGTTCAGTTCTCCCTGTGCGCGCAACATAATGACGGACGATAAAAAAATTACCGCTGTTATCAGCAGTTTTTTCATTTCCTGTTATTTAGAATCCCCTCAAGTACAAAGGGGAAGATATCAAACATTCCTTGAAACCTTTTCGGTGCCGGCTTTTGAATAGGCAGGACAGTCTTTTTTATTGCATGAACTGAAAACAATTACAGCTACAAAGGCTACTATTAATATTACAGCGTACTTTTTCATAAATATTTACATATTTTATTTAATACAAAATTAATCTTTTCAACTATATAACAATCCCTGCGGCTAAAATAAAATCGGTAATAGATCTCCAGCTTAATTAAAATGCTTCAAACATCCAGATAACAAAACTTCAGGAGAATTGTTATATGATTCAAAAAGTAAATATTATGAAAACAAAGAAATACTTGTTTATACTTATCACAATCCTTCTTACCATGAACAATGAATCTTATTCACAGGATAAACTGCGGTTTAATGATCTCACAAAAGCTGAATCTGAGGTTATAAATAGTAAAGGTACGGAACGTCCCTTCACCGGAAAATATACAAAAACCAAAGAACAGGGAACCTATCTCTGCAAAAAGTGCGGGGCTGCTCTTTATCACTCTGCCGACAAGTTTGATTCGGAATGTGGCTGGCCCAGTTTTGATGATGAGATTAAAGGAGCTGTCAGCAGGTTTCCCGATCCCGATGGAATGAGGACAGAGATAGAATGCGCTTCATGCGGGGCACATCTTGGACATGTTTTTATAGGAGAGCATCTTACTTCAAAGAGTGTGCGTCATTGTGTAAACTCTGTATCACTCGATTTTGTACCGGCAATACTTCCCGCTGGGCAATACGGCACCGCCATGTTTGCAGGAGGATGTTTCTGGGGAGTGGAATATTTCCTTCAAAAGGCACCAGGTGTAGTATCGGTTGTATCAGGTTATTCGGGAGGTCATGTTAAGAATCCTTCATACCGTGAGGTTTGTACCGGTACCACGGGGCATGCCGAAACTGTCAGGGTCGTTTATGACCCCTCAAAGACCTCTTATGAAAAACTGGTTCGTCTTTTTCTCGAAATTCACGACCCCACGCAGGCCGGAGGACAGGGACCCGACATTGGCGATCAGTACAGATCTGAGATATTTTATATGAACGATGAACAGAAAAAGATTGGCGAATCATGTATTAATATTTTAAAGGGCAAAGGTTATAAAGTAGTTACTTCTGTTACTCAGGCTTCTGAGTTTTATCCTGCAGAGGCCTATCATCAGGATTATTATTTTAATAACGGGAAGGTGCCTTATTGCCATGCCTTTGTAAAGAGGTTCTGATATGTGAGAAAAATCCAATATTTTTTTCCATGATTCCGGTAAAGAATTAACTTTAGCAAAATTAATTTGATTTTTTCCGGAATTATGAATTTATGGATGTCCAACGGGAAGAATCCTCATCGTCGCAAAAGGAGGAGCTCTCTTCTGATTGCCGGTTTTTTAGCCGGACTTGTATTCTTTATTTCAGGCACTGCTGTAGTACATTACACATCTACTGATAGTTACTGCAAGAGTTGCCATGTTCATCCACATGCGGAGCAGTCGTGGAAACTTTCTGCGCATTTTAATAACAGGACAGGCACTGTTGTTCATTGTGCCGAATGCCATCTTCCGCCCCAGGGTGACGGATATCTCTTTGCCAAGGCAAAACACGGGGCTAAGGACGTTTACGGCTACCTTTTCAAGAATAAGGCAGCCATTAACTGGGAGGTTAAGAAATCATTGGATTATGCCAAAGGCATTGTCTATGAGAAATCATGTCTTAAATGCCACCAGAATCTATTTCCTGTAAACCTCTCGGTAAACGGAAGTAATGCTCACCTCTTTTATACAACAAGCAGTGAACCACTGAATTGTATTAACTGTCACCTGAATGTGGGCCACTACGACCGGAATGCCATTCATGCTCATGATACCTCATTCGGTGTCAATGCGACTTCCGACATGGCGGTATTTACTGAACCGGCTAAGATCACCGAATTCAGCGACTATACGGAAAACGTACCGGGAACAACTGTCTCATTCAAAATGGTGGCCCTGCCAGGAGGTTCTTTCAAAATGGGAAGTCCCGATAATGAGCCCTTGCGGAAGGCTGACGAAGGGCCTGTAAGGAAAGTAACACTTTCCCGTTTCTGGATGGCTGAAACAGAGGTTACATGGGATGAATACCTGGCTTTTTTCAGGGCAACAGGATCACAGGGAAGGACGGAAGGACAGGTAGTCACTAAAAAGAATGTTGATGCGATAAGCGGGGCGACACCTCCTTGGGGGGCACCTGACCAGGGCTGGGGAAAGGGATCGCATCCTGCAATTACCATGTCGTGGCACGCTGCCGATGTTTATTGCCAGTGGCTGTCGAAGGTTACAGGTAAAAAATACAGGCTGCCTACTGAAGCTGAATGGGAATATGCCTGCAGGGCAGGAACAGAGACTCCTTATTTCTTTCCGGGAAGCCCTAAAAAATATACCTCTGCAGGAATTCTTAAAAAGTTACTTGGACCTGATACTTCAAATATAGCATCAAGAGTGGTTTATAAGGTGAACAGCAACTCAAAGACTGCCTTAACATCTCTGATGAAACCAAATCCTTTCAGGCTTAAAAACATGGCTGGCAATGTTGCCGAATTCTGCCTCGATTATTATGCTTCCGATGCCTATAGGACCGACAGTGTGGCTGTTAATCCAAAGGGACCTGGCAGAGGCTCTGAACATGTTATCAGGGGCGGCTCGTTTAAAAGCGATGCAAAGGATGTCAGAAGCGCGGCACGCGACTATACAAAGACAAAAGCCTGGCTGGTTACCGATCCTCAGATTCCCAAAAGCGTTTGGTGGTACTCTGATTGTATCGATGTTGGCTTCAGGGTAGTTTGTGAAACTGATAGTATAATAAAATAGTATAGCAATAAAATTAACATAGGTGATATGCAGAACATTGACAGAAGAAAATTCATTGGCAAAACAGCTCTTGCAGGTATGGGATTGGCAGGAGCAGGGGCAATTCTTTCTTCATGTAAAAGAGTTGATAATACAAAATTGAAGGGTTTGCCTCCGATATTGAAAGGAGCACCACAAGGTAAAAAGATCAAAGCTGGTCTTGTAGGTGCAGGAGCAAGGGGAACAGGCGCCGCTATTAATTTTATTAGTTCAGGTCCCGATCTGGAAATTATTGCTTTGGCTGATGTTTTTCAGGATAAAATTGATGCCTGCCGGGCACGTTTTGCATCCTTCAATCTTCCGATTCCCGAAGAAAATTGTTTTACCGGTTTCGACGGGTATAAAAAACTTATGGCAATTCCCGATATTGATGTTGTTATTCTGGCAACTCCGCCACATTTCAGGCCTGAACATTTTCTGGAAGCCGTGAAAAACAATAAGCATGCCTTTCTCGAAAAGCCTATTGCTGTAGATCCCGTTGGGATCAGGTCAGTGATAGCCACTGCAAGAAAGGCTGAAGCTATCGGATTATGTGTTGTAACTGGAACCCAAAGGCGTCACCAGGAAGATTATATTGCCACTTATGAACAGGTTGTTAAAGGAGCGATCGGAAGGATCACCTCCGGTAAAGCATTCTGGAATCAGGACCATGTCTGGTTCCGCGAACGAGAAGCAGGATGGAATGATCTGGAATATATGATTCGTAACTGGAATAATTTCTGCTGGCTATGCGGTGATCATATTCTTGATACACATGTGCATAATATAGATGTGATTAACTGGTTCATGGGAAAATATCCTCAGAAAGCCATCGGTTATGGAGGACGTCACCGCAGGGTGACGGGAGACCAGTATGATTTTTTCAGCATTGATTTCGACTACGGAAACGGTGTCAGTTCACACAGCATGTGCCGCCAGATCGACAGTTGTGCCAATGGAACAGGTGAGCTTATAATGGGAACTGAGGGCTATACCAATTGTGCCAATACTATCTGGGACCTCGACGGGAAAATAAAATGGCAGTTCGAATATCCGAAAGATGAAAACGGGAATGCCATGAACCAGATAAAGATATCTCCTTATGTGCAGGAGCATATGCATCTTGTTTATGCTATCAGAACAGGTAATTATGTCAATGAAGCCGAAAGAACCGCTCTATCGACCCTTACTGCAATAATGGGAAGAACAGCAGCATACACGGGCCGGCTGATCACATGGGATGAGATTTACAAATCCGACATGTATCTTGGACCAGCAAAGATGGAATTCGGACCAGTTGAAATGAAATTTGAAACACCGATCCCGGGTACTCCGGTGGCTCTGTAATTTTAAGATTAGCATTCCTAACCTAAAACAATAAGCTATGGCTGAAAATTCTTCAAGACGAGAATTCCTGAAACGGTCGGCGGCATTAGTTGCCGGTGCCGCTCTCTTTCCTGAAATTGTCCCTGCATCATCGCTCGGCAGGGGCGGGTATACGGCGCCATCCGACCGGATTATAATGGGAGCTATCGGAACTGGTTCACAGGGTACCAGTAATATGAATGATTTTATCCGTCTTAAAAATGCTGTTCGTTATGTAGCTGTTTGCGATGTTGATTCAAAACACCTCGCAAATGCCAAAGATACTGTCGATAAGGCAAACGGGACCAGAGATTGCCGTACTTATGAAGATTACCGGGAATTGCTCGATAAGGAGAAACTCGATGCTGTTTCTATAGCCCTGCCAGACCACTGGCATGGTATTATCTATACCGAGGCAGTCAATCATAAGTTGAATGTTTACGGTGAGAAACCGATTTGCCGTACAATAAAAGACGGACAGACAATTGTGTCGGCAGTCAAAAAAAATAAGATAATCTGGCAGACTGGCAGCTGGCAGCGTTCAGAGCCCAACTTTCACAGGGGTGCAGAACTTGTCGCCAATGGCAGGATAGGAAAGATCAAAAGCATTGAGGTAGGCCTGCCCGATGGAGGAAAAGGTATTGGTACACCTCCAGTTAAGGATGTTCCTCCTGAACTTAACTGGGATCTCTGGCTGGGGCCGGCATTAAAAGTCCCATACAGAGGTGTTTCACATTGGGACTGGAGATGGATTCTCGATTATTCAGGCGGACAGATGACCGACTGGGCCGGTCACCATATTGACATTGCCAACTGGGGCGCCGGTTTGGAGCATACTGGTCCTTCAGAAATCAGCGCTATTGGGGTTTACCCTCCCGAGGGGCTCTATAATGTGCCGGTAGAATATGATATTTCGTGCAAATATGCAAATGGTATTGAGATGAGGGTAGCTAATTCATCGAGGCTTCCTCACGGAATGGGGACAACCTGGTATGGCGATCTGGGCTGGATCCATGTCGACAGGGGAAATGTAATTTATGCCTCTGATCCCAAAATATTAAGTGAAGTAATAGGTGAAAATGAGATCCACCTTTACAAAAGCGATAACCACTGGCAGAACTTTGTTGATTCTGTACGTTCCGGAAAACAGGCTATTGCCCCTGTAGAAGTTGCTTTCAGGGCAATTTCTATTGCACTTCTTGGAGAGATATCCATGACCACAGGTCAGACCATAAAGTGGGATCCTGAAAAGGAAGAGATAATTGGTAACCCTGTTGCCTCCCGTCTTCTTAGCCGTCCATATAGAAATCCCTGGGCCATACCAACAGTTTAAAAATACATTAAGATGAAAACCAGATATTTATTCCTCATTGTTCTGACCGGCCTGCTGATTTTTATGCCAGCCTGTAAAACCCAGACAAGCACTAAAACCCACGATGCCTATAAAACACTGATCATTACAGGGCAGAATAACCATGAATGGAAAATCAGTTCTCCCATTCTGAAACAGATACTCGATGAGACAGGGTTATTCTCCACGGAAATAATAAAGACCCCTGATAAAGGAGGAGATATGAATCTCTTTAATCCCGACTTTTCAAAATACAGGCTTTTGGTCCTTGATTATAATGGAGACACATGGTCGGATAAAACAAAGAAAGGCTTCGTCGATTTCGTCAGTAATGGAGGAGGACTTGTTATATATCATGCAGCTAACAACTCTTTCCCTGAGTGGAAGGAGTTTAATGAAATGACCGGTCTGGGAGGATGGGGAAATCGCAGCCAGAAGGATGGCCCATATGTCTATTATAAAAATAACCAGCTGGTTACAGATACTACTGCCGGAAATGGAGGTTCTCATGGAAAGAGGAGGGAGTTTTTGGTAGTAACCAGGATAAATGATCATCCCATCATGAAGGGTTTACCGGTAAGGTGGCTGCATGGGACTGATGAATTGTACAGCCAGCTCAGAGGACCAGCCAGGAATCTGCAGATTCTGACTACTGCTTTTGCCGATTCTGCAGCTGGAGGAGGAACCATGCGTGATGAACCTATCCTGATGACAATAACTTACGGCAAAGGAAGAATATTTCATACGGTCATGGGCCATGCAGATGAGGGAGGCGGACCGGCAATGCAATGCGCAGGATTTATAACAACTTTTCAGAGGGGAGCCGAATGGGCCGTTACAGGGAATGTGACACAGACTGTCCCTTTTGATTTTCCAACTGCTGCAGGTGTTGTGCTTCGTAAAGATTTTAAGGAGAAAACAATTGATGAAGCTCTCGCTGAATTCGGGACCTATGATATCGGGAAAAGCACCTTGAACCTCACTTGTCTTCAGAATTATATTAGAAGTCTCTCAGGCGATAAAGCCGGCTTGCTCTCTATTGAAAAGAAAATGGTCAGTATTCTTGATAATAAAGAATCGACGCTTGAAGCAAAAAAGCTCCTGCTCCGCGAACTGAGCTGGATGGGTAGCAGTTACTCTGTTCCTTCGATAAAGAAGCTGACCTCAGAAGCTGAACTGAAGGATGAAGCTGAATTTGCCATTGCAAGATTGCAATCCGCAAACTAATTATCAGCGATAGCAATCCAGCATATATTAATGTTCTGATAATAAGAACATTATTGCTGAGTATGAGTTGCCCATTTTTATGAAATATTGAGACAGACCCCAGGATGAATTTTTCGTTGGTTATACCTGTATTTAATGAAGAAAAACTTCTGGATGAACTGATTACCAGGACTATTCCTGTGCTGGAATCACTTTTCAGGGAGTATGAGGTTATCTTTGTTGACGACGGAAGCAGCGACGAAAGTATTAAGAGGCTTCTTTCATACAGGCACGAAAATAAAAGTATAAAAATCATCTCCCTCTCCAGGAACTTTGGTCACCAGGCTGCCTATACCGCAGGTCTTGAATATGCAAAAGGAGATATTGTTGCAATGATGGATGCTGACCTGCAGGATCCACCTGAACTGATTCCCCTGATGTATAAAAAGATTATTGAAGAGGATTTCGATATCGTAAGCGGGAAGCGGATAGCCAGGAAGGGGAAAAGCAGACGTAATTTCTACACCTTTATTTTTCACATGTTTTTTAAGTATATCGGTGAGATAAAAGACATGGAAAATTCTGGCAATTATTCTATGATGAGGCGTGAAGCTGTTGATGCACTTTTAATGATGAAGGAGAAGGTAAGATACCTTCCGGGACTTCGAACTTTCATTGGGTTCCGGCAGGGCTACGTTGAATTTACCAGGGAG
>CAIPJU010000437.1 GCA_903865465.1 uncultured Bacteroidota bacterium | reverse complement strand
TATAATGCCATCGGAAGAGAAGCCAGAGGATTGAATTTCATTTATGATTTCTCCTTCCAGATTCGACTGAAAATAATTAAAAGTGATTTCAGGAAATCTGGATTTTAATTGTTTGTAATAATCTTCAAATGAAGTATTTCCATACTTTCCAGGTTCCCGCTTCCCCAATAGGTTCAGATTTGGCCCGTTTATAATTTCAATCTGCATTTAGTTCTCAGTTTAATCCGGAAAATAAAGATCCTGAATATTAATAATAACGGTAAAAGTAGATAAAAATTTAAAGAGATTGGCTCTAAATGATCTTACTTTACGTTACTTTGTCAGCAGGATAAAATGGAATATGAGTCTCACCTGGAAACAATCAGCAAGAAATTTCGAAATCTATCTCAGACTCGAAAAGTCGCTTTCAGAAAACAGTATTGAGGCATATCTCTTTGATATAATGAAGCTTGAAAAATATTTCACCGAGATATCATCTGTTACTTCCCCCGCTTCGGTAAGCTATAGTGACCTCAAATCATTTCTTGTATGGTATGGTTCCGATAATCACAATGCGCGATCGCAAGCCCGGCTCATGTCGGGTATTAGGGCCTTCTTCAGGTTTCTGCTCATCGACAGTGAAATTACCCAGAATCCCTCCCTCCTGCTTGAATCGCCGAAACTCGGACTTAAACTGCCTGAAGTTCTTTCTATTGCTGAAATTGACAGCATGATCGCTGTAATCGACCTGAGTAAACCTGAAGGACACAGGAATAAAGCAATAATCGAAACACTCTACGGCTGCGGCTTAAGGGTCTCTGAACTGGTAAATCTAAGGATTACTGATGTTCATTATAGTGAAGGCTATGTGACAGTTACTGGGAAAGGGAACAAACAGAGACTGGTTCCAATTAGCAATAAAGCCCTTAATGAGATCGATATTTACAAACATGACAGGAACCTGCTGACCGTAATCAAAGACCAGAATATTATATTCTTAAACCGGAGGGGAAACAGACTGACAAGGGCAATGATCTTTACAATAATAAAGGAGCTTGCCCGGAAGGCAGGCATTTTAAAGAACATAAGTCCCCATACCTTCAGGCATTCCTTTGCAACCCATATGATCGCAGCAGGGGCAGATTTGAGGGCAGTGCAGGAAATGCTCGGACATGAATCGATACTCACCACTGAGATATACACTCACCTCGACAGGAGCTTTTTACGTGATACTCTGATCCTGTTTCATCCCAGGGCTTAATTAGGCCAAAACGCTATTCAGAAATTCAATAAATTGTTTTAACTTTGCGACCAATTTTGGAAAAATACATTTAACACTTTCAAAAAAAATAAAAAATTATGTCAAACGTAAAAAGAGTCTACTCCTTTGGAAAGAAAACAGCAGAGGGAAAAACCGATATGAAGAACCTTCTTGGCGGAAAAGGTGCAAACCTTGCTGAGATGTGCCTTCTTGGCCTTCCCGTACCTGCCGGTTTTACCATCACAACTGATGCCTGCAACGAATACTATGCAAACGACTGTACTCTTCCTGTCGACCTTATGCCGGAAGTATGGGCCGCTATGAAAAAAACAGAAGAGACCATGAATATGAAATATGGTGATCCTGTTAATGCATTGCTCGTCTCATGTCGTTCGGGTGCCCGTAGTTCAATGCCCGGTATGATGGACACCGTTCTCAACATCGGTCTCTGTTCAGCAACAATTCCCGGTTTTCTGAAAAAGACCAACAATCCCCGCTTTGTTTGGGATTCATATCGTCGTCTTATAATGATGTATGCCGACGTTGTTATGGAGAAAGCCGAAGGAATCGAGCCTTCTGATGGTAAAGGAATTCGCAAGCACCTTGACGAAACTCTTGACGCATTCAAACACAAAAAAGGATATAAATCAGATACTGAAATATCTGCGGATGAACTTAAAGAGCTTGCCGAAGGGTTCAAGAAAATTGTTGTTTCTGTACTCGGCAAACCTTTCCCTGATGATGCAAAAGAACAGCTGGAAGGAAGTATCAAGGCTGTTTTCAAAAGCTGGAACGGTAAGAAAGCTATCTCGTATCGTCGTATCGAAGGAATTCCCGATGATTGGGGTACAGCTGTAAACGTACAGGCGATGGTATTCGGAAATATGGGCGACACATCAGCTACAGGAGTTGCTTTTACACGTAACCCTGCAACAGGTGAGAACCTTTTCTATGGTGAATGGCTGGTTAATGCCCAGGGTGAAGATGTTGTTGCAGGTATCCGTACTCCGAGCCCGCTTAACGATGATACAAAAAATGATCAGAACAGGCACCTGCACAGCATGCAGGAAGCAATGGCCGGTACCTACAAGGAACTTGTTAATATCCGTGATATCCTCGAGAAGTCGTTTCGCGACATGCTTGACATTGAATTCACTATTCAGGAAGGAACACTCTATATGCTTCAGTGCCGCGCCGGAAAGAGAACTGGTACCGCTGCCCTGAATATGGCTATGGATATGCTTCATGAAAAACTTATTGATGAGAAAACAGCCGTTATGCGTGTTGACCCTGCTCAGCTTGATGAACTTCTTCACCCAATCTGCGACCCTGCTGTTGAGAAAAAAGTCTCTGCTATTGTAAGAGGTCTTCCGGCTGGTCCTGGTGCAGCTGTTGGAAAAGTTGTTTTCACGGCTGAAGATGCAGTTGCATGGTTCCGTAAAGGGGAGAAAGTTATTCTTCTTCGCGAAGAGACCAACCCTGAGGATGTTGAAGGTATGCGCGCTGCTGAAGGTATCCTTACTGCGCGTGGTGGTATGACTTCACACGCTGCTCTCGTAGCACGCGGCTGGGGAAAATGCTGCATCGTAGGTGCTGGCGGACTTCATGTTGATGTTGCCAAGAAAATTGCAAAAGTTACTGGTACTGATATCGTTATCAGGGAAGGTGACTCACTCACACTCAATGGTACAAAGGGAAATGTATACCTTGGTGCACTGTCACTTATGGATGCTTCTGAAAATCCTCGTTTCAAGGAGTTCATGACTATCGTTGACAAATTCCGCAAAATGGGTGTTCGTACAAACGCTGAGACTCCTGATGATGCTATCATAGCACGTAATTACGGTGCTGAAGGTATCGGACTTTTCCGTACAGAGCACATGTTCTATGGTAAAGGTTCTGAGGAGCCACTTTTCCTTCTCCGCAAGATGATTCTGAGTGCTGACGAAACCGAGCGCCGCAAGGCTCTCGACCAGCTCTTTGTCTTCGTTAAGAAAGACATGAAAGCTACGATGGCTGCAATGGATACACTTCCTGTTACATTCAGGCTTCTTGATCCTCCTCTTCATGAATTTGTTCCGCAGGGTGCAGAAAAACAGGCTGAACTTGCTGTTGCGCTTGGTATTAAACCGGAAGATGTTGCAAAACGCGGCGAAGCGCTTCACGAATCAAACCCGATGATGGGACACCGTGGTGTTCGACTAGGCATTACATATCCTGAAATTTCTGAAATGCAGATCAGGGCTATCTTTGAATCAGCTGTTGAACTTATTAAAGAAGGCAAACAGCCTCACCCGGAAATCATGGTTCCGGTTACAACTGATGTTACTGAACTCGATTTCACAAAGAAGATCGTTGACAGGGTTTATGCAGAGGTCTGCAAAAAATTCAGTGTTACCTCAATAGAATACAAATACGGAACTATGATTGAAATTCCGCGTGCTTGTCTTCTGGCTGACAGAATGGCAAAAACCGCTGATTTCTTCTCATTCGGTACAAACGACCTGACCCAGATGACATTTGGATTCAGTCGCGACGATACAGGTGCTTTCCTCCATGACTATCTCGACAAGAAGATCCTTCCTTCCGATCCTTTCCAGACAATTGATCAGGAAGGTGTTGGACAACTTATCCAGATGGCAGTTGGAAGAGGCCGCGGAACGAAACCTGAATTAAAGGTTGGTATCTGTGGTGAACAGGGTGGCGATCCTGCATCGGTTGAATTCTGCTTTAAAGCAGGTTTGACATATGTCAGCTGCTCTCCTTTCAGAGTTCCTATTGCACGTCTTGCTGCTGCTCAGGCGTCAGTGAAATTCGGAAAGTAATCTGATCATTTTAAGGCGGACATAAGCAATTTGTCCGCTTCGAAACTTATAATTAAAGAAAAGCGTAGTTTTAAACTGCGCTTTTCTTTTTGTTTTCTAAAGTCCCATTATATTATTAATCAGGTAATT
>CAIPJU010000436.1 GCA_903865465.1 uncultured Bacteroidota bacterium | reverse complement strand
GGAATGAAAGGATGACTAAGCCTATTACTTGTCTGTTAGAATTGTATTTCATTTTTCTGAAAATGTCAGCTTATATGATTGTGATTAATATTCATAATTGTAAATAGTTTATCTCCGACCTAAGCTATTATTTTAAAAATCGAAACTAAATGTCAGGGAAGGTATCGCGGTGCCAAACACAGAAAGCTTATATGCCTTATAGATATCTCCCTCCTTCCGGAAAAATACAGAATAAACATTTTGCCTGCCTAGGAGATTAAACACTGAAAAAGTCCAGACAGGATGACCTAATCTGTTGGCTTTAAGGTTACCGTTCACCTTAAAGGAGAGATCGAGCCTCGAGTAATCGGGGATTCTGTAATGGTTTCTGTCCGAATAATGAATCAGCATATCATCATACATATAGTAGGAAGAAACCGGATAAGTAATAGGCCTGCCAGTGCTCCAGGTATAGTTTGAGGAGATACTGAACCGTCGTGAATAGATATAATTCAATGTAACAACAAGGTCGTTGGGTTTGTCAAAGCTTGCAGGGAACCATTTTCCTGAGTTTAATATTTCATCCTTGAAGCTGCCAATACTTCTTATTAAGGTTCTGGAATAGGTATATGCTACACTATATCGGATATTACCTTCATTTTTCTTGACAACCAATTCCAGACCATAAGCTTTCCCTGAAACATTGACTATATCTTTTTCAATTGTTTCATTCATAATAAAATCAGCTCCTCCTTTAAAATCAACCATATTCCTGATTGTTTTGTAGTAGATCTCAGCCGAGGCTTCAATTTTATTCCCCCACAGCATTTCATAATATCCCAGTGCAATCTGATCGCCAATTTGAGGCTTGAGATAATAATCACTTAGTTTCCAGATATCAATCGGGGAAACAGATGTTGAATTAGATAACTGATGCAGGTATTGCCGTGTTCTGTTATAGTTAATTTTCAAAGAATTCCTGTTGCTGATCCTATAGTTGAATGAGATCCTGAATTCGGGTCCGCCGTACCTGCTTGTCACTTCTCCCCGTCTGAAATTAAGAGTATCAGTAATCGAGGAGAGACTTTTTGAGAAGGCAGGGTCGTAGACCATAACATTCTTAGGCCCATAGGAATTATAGATTGAGAATCTCAAACCGAAATTAACGGAGAAGAGTTCGGAAAGCACCAGCTTATCGTCGGCATAAAGTGCTCCTTCAAGGGCCCTTTCCTTTGTAATAGTATGAGGAAATACAACTGAGGAATCGCTTGCCGGAAGAAAGCTTCCCGGTAAAACAGAATATCTGTTGAGTTCAATCCCGCTGTTTAACTCATTTCTTCCCTGGAACCAGTTGAAGTCAGCTTTAAAGCCCGTGCTGTTAATACTATGGGCGAGAACAAATGATTGTGCCGAGATCCCACTACCGGAAACTGCATAATCGTAAAAGCTGTTATTAACAGATATTGAGGTAAAGATCCTGCTATTGAAAAAATGGCGCCATTTAACAGCAAAAATAGAATTCCTGTAATTGTAGGTAGTATCTGAGTTGAACCTAAAACCGTCATGACTGGCATATGCCGATACATCAATCCTGTTGTTTTTATTGAAGTCCCATGTAAGCTTGCCATTGATATCATAAAAAGAGGCCTTGCTATTGTGAAGAAGAGGCGAATTAATCAGTCCAAACAACCAGTTGGAATAG
>CAIPJU010000435.1 GCA_903865465.1 uncultured Bacteroidota bacterium | reverse complement strand
CGACGTCAAAATAGTAAAATTTGGGAGCAGTGATTACCCTACGCTTAGGCTTCTTTTGAAATGACTGTAAAAAACGTCCGGTCATTGTATCCTCCAGAATCTGAAAATACTCTTTTACAGTCGGTGAGCTTATACCACAATCGGATGCTATATTTGAGAAATTTACCATTTCTCCGTTTGAGAAAGCTGCTGCCTCAAGGAACCTTGAAAATGAGGTGATATTCCTGATTTTTGCCTCAGTAATGATTTCATCGCGAAGGTAGCTTCCAATGTAAGCTGACAAAAGTTTATCGGCATTCTTTGCCAAATAATGCCGGGGTAACAATCCGCTGTTAAGTGCTTTTAAAAGATCAAAATCAGGTATTTCAGCTGAGACCAGAGGATACAGTTCATATCTCAGGCCCCTGCCTCCCAAAAGGTTTCCTCCTGATCGTAAAATATTTCGGGGACTTGATCCACTCAAAATAAACTGAAAGCCCCTGTTAACGATTAACCACTGAACTTCATTTAATAAGGATGGGATCCTCTGAATCTCATCAATAATAACAGGTTTGGTATGGCCTTTTATTTCGAGGATTTCCCTTAACGCCGAGGGATTTCTAAGAAACCGATCATAATCAGAAGATAATAAAAGATCAAAATAGAAAACATCCGGATATAATTTTTTTAGCAGAGTGCTTTTGCCTGTCTGACGTGCGCCCCATAAAAAAGAACTTTCCTTACCAAGACCTTCAAATATTTGCTTCCTATTATACATGATATTTTAATGTAATACTTCTTTTTATCATGATATTTTAAAGTTCAAATATATTAAATCCTTCAAAAAAATCAAAAGAAATAATAGGGAGATTCTTAGATATTCTGAAAATTGTGGCTGGAGAACAAGGGAATAAGAGGATTTCAAAACCCTTCCCCCGGCCCCTTCCCTTAGGCATTAAAGGAAGGGGGGGAATTATCTATAACCGAGAATTGACCTACAGAGGTTGATGTTCGGCGTTAATTCAATCTGAATACGGGTAACTGTTTATCCCCTACGGGGAATATACGATACATTAATAATCTTCATTTCTACAGTACCTAATCCGCTATGCGGAAAGGAATGCGTTGTTACTTAGTCACTTAGTCTCTCAGTCTCTTAGTCTCTCCGTCCCTCCTACGGTTCCAGGAAAGCAGTCACCCATCGTTTATGCGAATTATCAAATTTAACCTTATCCTTATTAAACAGTTCAGGATTCCAATTTCTTCCAAACCACTGTTTCATACTTTTGTGATCATTATGTTTAGGATCTGCAAGTGTCTGCAAAACATTGTAATACCCATGAACTCCGCCGCAGTCTTCCGGTGGACAGGCCCGCTCACCTGCGATACATGCCGGATATTTAATTCCTTTCTCACGATAAAGATATCCTTCAAGGGTTATATTGTGTACCCAGCCATCGCCATAATCATAAAAATATTTTGCCTTTACACCAAGATCAGAGAAGTATTTATACATCATAATCTCCCAGCCCGGGAAGACCTCCGGAAGATCTCCGCTTCCTGAGAAATCTGGCATGCCAATCTGCGTCATTTTTATCTTGCCCTTTCCCTTTATCTCAAAATGATGCACATGATAATCCTGCCATCCCATTGAATCCTGAATAGCTACATGTAAATCCCAGAAGTTATAATCGGACGGGACGAGTATTCTTCTCCAAACCGGAGGACTGATTTCTTCCAGTTCAATTTTAAACTGGGAAACCTGGTTTTTCAGAAAAGAAAGGCTTTGTTTCTCATAGTTCATGATATAGCCCTTTTCTGTAAAATTTTTATCGTATATGCTGGCCATAACCATCTTTTTAAACTGCCCTTTCAGGGCGAACACAAACGGTTGATATAATACCCGGGGCGATGCCACCGGGCTGAATTAAGCTGCCACTCCGTGGCGCTATAATCTAAATTTATCTCTCAGTATCCCCCTCTCCCCTTCTCCGTCCCTTCGTCTCTTAGTTCCAGGTT
>CAIPJU010000434.1 GCA_903865465.1 uncultured Bacteroidota bacterium | reverse complement strand
TGATCTACCTGTTCCTCGTGTTGATGCTTCCCCTGTTGTTGCCTCAAAATGAAGTTATCAGAGCGTATAAATTTACTTCAGGATTTGGTGTTGGAATTAACTTTGTAGCCTTCAACCTTCTTTCAGTACTCTCCGTGTCATCGATTGTCGATCAGCTGAATAACTCCTTTATTAAAGAAAAGGAGATGCAGCTGTTGTACAAAAATTCGGAGCAGGAAATTAAGAATCTTAATCAGGACCTGGAACTAAAAATTCAGGATAGAACATCTGAGCTGGCTTTCATAAATATCAGGCTCTTAAATGAAATTGAGAAGCATAATAGAACAGAATATGAGCTCCGGATAGCCAAGAACGAAGCCGACAGAGCGAACAGAACCAAGAGCGAATTTGTGGCGAGCATGAGTCATGAGATCCGCACTCCCATGAATGCCATTCTGGGCTATTCTGAACTTCTTGAATCAACATTGAACGATAAGGTTCAAAAAAACTATGTCAATTCAATTAAAACCAGCGGAAAGACCCTTCTCACCATTATTAATGATATTCTCGACCTTTCCAAGATAGAGGCTGGTAAGATGCAACTTGAATATGAGTATATCGAGACGGAGCAATTCTTCTCAGAGTTCGAGAGGATATTTTCGTTCAAGCTGACTGAAAAAAAATTGATTTTCAGAGTTGAAATCTCTGAAAATGCACCCTCTTTCCTGTTTATCGACAATATCAGGCTGCGACAGGTATTGCTTAATCTTGTAGGTAATGCAGTTAAATTCACTGAAAAGGGGGGAATAACTTTAAGGGTAATCGTAAATAATCTTCATAAAAAAAGATTGCCCGAAGATAAGGTGGCAGATACTGTCGACTTGCTTATCGAGGTTAAGGATACCGGCATTGGAATCTCAGAGGATTTCTGTGACAAGGTTTTTGAACCCTTCCTCCAGGAGAAGAGCAAGACTTCCCAGTTCGGTACAGGCCTCGGCCTCTCAATTACCCAACGGCTGGTTCAACTCATGAACGGGACCATAAGTGTTCGTTCTCATCAGGGAGAGGGTAGTACATTTCTTGTGACCATTCCGGATGTACTTTTCAGGACCAGGCAGGAGACATTCAAGAAAGAAATTACTATCAGTCCCGATAATGTGGTATTTGAAATTGCAACTATTCTGATAGCTGATGATGTAAAGGGTAACAGAAGATATATTAAGGATGTGTTGAAAAACACATGTTTAACTGTTCTTGAAGCCGAAGATGGTACAACCGCAATGGCTCTTGCTGAAGAGCACATTCCCGACCTGGTAATTGTCGACATTTATATGCCGGGCATGAATGGTTTTGAATTCCTTGCAGCTGTCAAAAAAGATGACCGTCTTAAAAATATTCCTGTAATTGCCTATACGGCATCAGTAATGCAGGAACAGAAGGAGAAGATCCAGAAAAGCTTCTTCGCCGGTTGTTTAATAAAACCTGTCAGGATAGCAGATCTTTATATAGAACTGATGAACCACCTGCCCCACTCAATCAGGGAAAAAGGTATACCGGTCTCTCCAGAGGAACCCAACACTGATAAAAATGAAATAACCGATCTGCCAAAACTTATATCGCTTCTTGAAGGAAGCCTGTTTCAGACCTGCAGAAAATTTGAATCAAGGCAGCCATTGGGTGAGGTGATTGAATTTGGCAGGAATCTGATAGATCTTGGCAACAGACACAATTGCCGGCTTGTAATCAATTATGGCAAGGAACTTACTGAAGCTACTGACAGCTTCAATATAGATTCCATGCTGAAGCTTATAGGACAATATAAAAATCTGGTTGAGTCACTTAAAAGCTGAAGCAGAGAAATATTGTAATCTGATCCTCTTCCGATAACTCTGAACTGACAGATCTGAGTTATTAAGACAAAAATATTGTATCTTTGGTTAAAGATGTAAAATGGAGCAATTCAGAATTTTCATTATCGAGGACGATCCACTCTATTCCGAGATCCTGAAATATCATCTTACATTAAATCCCGAATGTGTGATTGAGACTTTTTCCACAGGGAAGGAGTGTCTTGCCAACATCTATAAAAAGCCCTCTATTGTAACGATCGATTATTCTCTTCCCGATATGACGGGAAAAGAGTTACTTGAAAAAATACGTAAGATATCCCTGGAAATTGGAATAATAATCGTTTCGGGTCAGGAAGACATAACCACTGCCGTTGAATTACTTAAACTGGGAGCCTTTGACTATATCGTTAAAAGTCCAAATGCCACAGGAAGGCTTTGGAATTCAATAAGGCTCTTTCGCGAAAATCTCTCTCTTCGGAAAGAGAATGAAAAACTCAGGGAGGAGGTTGGAAAAAAATATGACTTCTCTAATGTAATCATTGGAAACAGCAAGCAGATCCGCGATGTTTTCAGCCTGATGGAGAAAGCTGCCAATTCACAGATTACGGTTTCAATAACTGGTGAAACCGGAACAGGTAAAGAGCTTGTTGCCAAAGCAGTTCATTATCATTCGGACAGGAAGAAGAATCCTTTCATTACTGTTAATGTAGGAGCCATCCCGAAGGATCTTATTGAAAGCGAGCTTTTTGGTTATGAGAAGGGTGCATTCACCGGGGCAGTAGGGCGAAAATCGGGTCTCTTTGAAGAGGCACACAAGGGAACAATCTTCCTCGATGAGATTGCAGAGATGGAACTTAATGTCCAGTCGAAATTTTTGAGGGTTTTGCAGGAAAGAGAGGTCAAAAGAATTGGAGGTAACCAGGTCATAAAAGTTGATGTCAGGGTGATAACAGCAACTAACAAAAACCTGGCTGACGAGGTCAGCAAGGGTAATTTCCGCTCTGATCTTTTTTACCGTATAATGGGTCTGCCAATCCATCTTAGCCCGCTACGCGAAAGGGGACATGATATCATTATTCTTGCCAGGCACTTTGCCAATGAATTCTGCCGGGAAAACCGGCGGGATAAAGTCAGCTTCACTGAAGAGGCCGTTAAAAAGCTTCTGAGTTATCCCTATCCAGGCAATATAAGGGAGTTGAAAGCTTCTGTTGAACTTGCAATAATCCTGGGAAATGGCAAAGAAATTGATTCAAAGGATATTAATTTCATCCCTGTAGGAGTCGAAACCGATTTCTCCCTTGAGGATATGACGCTCGAAGAACAGTTACTAAGGATAGTTAAAAAAACGCTTCTCAGATATAACAATAACCCGACAGACGTTGCTAAGAAGCTTGGAATAAGCAGGGCTACTGTTTACCGGTATATCAGGGATCTCAATCATGAATAATGGTTTGACACTGGTTACCACGATTTTTAATTGACACAAGAACGTATTTTGATTTGCCGGAGAATTGATGCGATGACTTTTTCCTAAAGCCGGCTGTTCCCTTTCAGAAGAGATTTGACAGGCTTAAAGAATCTCTGAATAAGACGCATATCTTCGGTTATAATTTCAGCACTGCCTGTCATCTCAGGTAATAAAGAGAGCTTTTTTCCATAGTTTGAAACAAGTCCTTCGGGGAATGCCACTTCAGCCAGGTAGTATTTTTCATCCGGAACAAGCGATATTTTAGATATTTTTCCGATCACCATGCCAAATTCCATATAGGGATAATTTGAGAACTTAACATTCACCCGTTGGTCTTTCTTTACTTTTCCCGATCCTTCGACCGGAAGTTTAAGGATACCAATAATATCTCCCCTTAATGAAGGAATCACCGTTACAACCAGCTCGCCTGAATTAACATTCTGATTGATAGTCCATATTTTGGAAAAAGTCAAGTGCCCGTCCACTGGACTTATCAGGATATAATTCAGTTCCCACTGGGCTATTGCAGATTTAAGGTTACTGAGCATCTGGGTGAGGGAAAGTCTAAAGTTCTCATCCTGAACTGATCTCTCCTGTCTGAGTTCCATTATCTGCTGTTCCAGTTGTGAATTTTGGATCCTTGCATTGGTGAGAGTCGTTTTGGCACTCTCAACCGTAAATTTTTTCTGCAGGAGGTTCATCCTTGATTTTTCAAAATCGGCTGAAGAGAGTACCTTTTGGGAAAGGAGTAGTGAGTCTCTCCTATACTGGCCTGAGGTAATGCCAAGATCTTCGAGCTGAAGAGAGACCTGTTTTTTCATCTGACCTATCAAGCCTTTATAATTGACCATCTGGCTTTCGAGTGCTAATATCTTCTTCTCCGAATAATCACGGACTGTAAACTTGATGTACTCATCCAGTTTTGACCTGAACAAAGAGAATGAGGATTCTATTTCACCAAGGGTAAATGTAGTCTTGCTTATCCGCGCGAGCAAAGAGGTGTCGAGCCAATTATCATTTCTGAATTCATGCAGAGTCTCTTTTACTTTCAATACATCATTTGTAACTGCAGGGTTTTCAATGACAGCAATGATTTGCCCTTTTTTAACCTGCTCATCATCATTAGCATAAAGTCCGGTTATCTTGCCCGAATGTTTTGCCACAAGGTTGGCAGGAACATTCTCGGTGGTAACGGTAATTTCCGATACTATTATGTCGGGATATTTAAAAAACCAGCTTCCAAGAAACAGAAGTATTACAACAGAGAAGAGCAGGCTCATACCCCAGGAGAATATCCAGCCGGGAGGATTACCAAGAATTTCCTGAACCTCTTCGCTGTATAATTCAATCCTTTTTTCTCTCTCCTTGCTATCCATGAAATGTTTTATAGTGAAAATTCCAAAACATTATCCTCTTTTGTTTCATTATGCTCCCAGTTCAAGCTGATTTTTAACCAATTCATAATAGGAGCCCTTCAGGCTGGTAAGATAGGCATGGTCCCCCTTTTCGATTATCTTTCCCTTCTCGAGGACCACAATCTGATCTGCATTTTTTACAGTACTTAACCTGTGAGCGACCACAACAACTGTTCTTCCCTTAAAGAACTTACCAAGGTTGTTCATAATTATCTGCTCATTATTAGCGTCTAAGGCATTTGTCGCTTCATCGAAGAAAATGTAATCGGGATCTTTATATACAGTTCGCGCAATCAGGAGCCTCTGTTTTTGTCCCTGACTTAAACCACTGCCTTCCTGTCCGATTTTAGTATTGTATGAAAGAGGCAGCCCCTCAATAAAATTACTGATATTTGCTACTTCTGCAGCGTCCGAAAGTTTCTTTAAATTGATAACCTCATCCCCGGGTGCTATGTTTTCAGCGATACTCTCAGAGAAGATGAACCCGTCCTGCATGACAACGCCGCATTTACTTCGCCAGAATGAACCGTTTATATTATTAAGTGAGTTTATTCCAATTTTTATTTCTCCCTTTTCGGGTTTATAAAAACCTAACATCATCTTAATCAGCGTTGTTTTTCCGCTGCCGCTTGATCCGACAATAGCTGTAACTTTCCCGTTTGGGATTTCGAGTGAGATATCCTCAAGCACTGTCGGGGAATGGGGTCCTTCGTACCTGAAAGTAAGGTTTTCTATTTTTATATCCTGGTAATCAGGCAGAGTGATTATCCTGTTTTTTTCATCAGGTTCCTCATCGGCTTTGTTATGGATCTCACCTAATCGTTCAAGGCTTATCTTTGCATCCTGCAGTGATTGAATAAATCCGATCATCTGGTCTATTGGAGCTGTAATCTGCCCTACAATGTAAGTTATCGACATCATCATACCAAGGGTTATTTCACCATGAATAACGGCCCTGGCAGCCAGAAATGAAATTAAGATTGATGTTGTCTGCGATAAAAACAGGGATCCAATCTGTTGGTATTGCCCAAGTGCAAGACTTTTTATGTTTACTTTAAACAGACTTGCCTGGATCCTTTCCCATCTCCACCTTTTTTGTTTTTCGCAATTGTTAAGCTTTATCTCCTGCATTCCGGTAATCAGTTGAAACAAATTACTCTGATTGTCGGAGGCAAGTGCAAATCGTTTAAAATCCAGATCACGCCGCCGTCGCAAAAACAGAATGATCCAGATTATATAAATAGTATTACCAAGGAGGAAGATACCCAGAATTCTAAGGTCATAATAAGCAAGTACAGCTCCGAAAACAAGAAGATTCACCATGGAAAAGAGAGTGGAGATAGATGAACCTGTGAGAAAACTCTGAATACGTGTATGATCTCCTATTCGCTGCATTAGATCACCTATCATCTTGGTGTCGAAAAATGAGATTGGCAAACGCATCAGCTTTATCAGGAAATCGGATATCAGCGAAATATCTATTCTTGTGCTGATATGCAATAAGATCCAGCTTCGCAGAAAATCAACTGACATCTTTCCTGCGAACAGCACCAGCTGAGCTACCAGAACCAGGGTTATAAAACCAATATTCTGGTTCCCGATTCCTTTATCAACGACGGCCTGGGTAAGAAAAGGGAAAATAAGCTGCAGCAGGCTCCCAAGTAACATCCCAAGTAAGAGCTGTACTATAAATTTCTTGTGCGGTCTAAGGTATCTGAATAAGAATCCGATTTTTGTCCTGTCTGACTTTTCACCTTTAAACTCATAAAACTTCGGAGTAGCCTCAAGTATCAGAGCTATCCCTTTCTCTTCATCTTCTGTCTTGGTGCTTATCCACCCCCTTACAAACTCATCACCCGTGTATTTAATAATACCATGGGCAGGGTCAGCAACCGATACAATTACTCTGCCCGAATTGCTCACTTTTATATCGAAGACAACCACAAAATGATTTTGTTTCCAGTGAACGATGCAAGGCAGGGGAATTTCTGACGCAAGAGTATCGAAATTGATTTTAACCCCCAGAGTACGGAATCCAATGTTTTCAGCCGCATCGCTAATTCCTAACATACTTACCCCGGTACGGGTTACAAAACTCCTGTCCCGCAAATACTGAAGAGAATAGCTGCGTCCGTAATGCTTTGCCACCATGCGCAAACATGTTGGCCCGCAGTCCATCATGTCAGGTTGATGATAGTGAGGGAAGGATCTCATTTCGCTTAAAAATATAAAGCTAAAAATAAAACCCTACTAAACAATTCCTCCAATTTGTTTAGTTTATTTTTTTCTTCCTGCATAGAAATAAAATCAGCAGATTAATCTTTAGGGTGGAAAAAAATAAAAAAGAAGGCTGTTTTAAAACTCCTCAGTTTCTCTCTTCTTT
>CAIPJU010000433.1 GCA_903865465.1 uncultured Bacteroidota bacterium | reverse complement strand
TTTATTTGTTTCTGCATTCCAAAAAACTAAAAATATTTTTATAAAAAAATAATTTGACTAAACAAAAGTAAGAATTTATTCAATAAAACAATTTTGCTTCTTGTAATATTAATACAAATCCATTTACAAATAAATATCCAATATTTAGTTAAGCTGCCCTCTCCCCTACTATTTTGTTTATTTATCACAATATATTAAATCAATAAAAAAGGGGAAGCACTTTTGTACTTCCCCTAAATAGAAATCAACTTATTTTATTTATTATTTACAATCTTTATGGTACGAATAAACTCACTATTTTCACTAATAACTTTTAGTTTGGCAAAATAAATACCTGCAGAGAGAGTATTAGCATCAAATTTCAAACTATGAATACCCTGACTCTGAGACTCATTTACCAAATTCTTAATATTGTTTCCCAGGATATTATAAACATCCAGAATCACCTTTCCATCAAATGGTAATTCGTATGAAATAGTGGTAATTCCGTTAAAAGGATTTGGATAAGAATTTAAACTTCCATTACTAATACTTTGTTTCTGTATTCCAGTTGCTGAAGTATTAATAGCATCTATACTCAAAATAGCATTGTTAATCACATCATATTGCATATCTGCCAACTCGTTTAAAGGACTGGTAGCTAAAGCGAAACTAATTGCATTTCCATCTGAAACATTTTTAGACTTTAATTTTAAAGTAAGTAAAATATCAGAAGTTTTAAAATCTATTGGTGAGTTAGAATACCACCCAATTCTTAATTCATTTCCATTTACTGCCCAATCAAGAGCTCCATCAATAGAATTGATTATTACGTCCTTCACATCTATCTTATCAGCAGGGAAATTCAAAACAAGTGAGATTGCTCCAACACTATTAGCATTAATCATGTGTATAGGTAAATCAAATTCCTGTTCATTACCAACCTTTATATTTCCTGAATTAATTAGATTTACAGATGTATTAGCTGTTTTTGATAAAGCCGGATTAAAACTCTGGTTAAAGTCTCCTGTACATAAACCATACATATCAACATTATAAGATAGACCTGGGTTGTTAGGGATTAAAGTAACACTTGGATATATGGCTCCAATTCCTTCCCCTATGTGCCCACTGGTTACTTGTCCTTTCACCCAGAAAGCCCATGGTTCAGTTTTATCAAACTGAGTACCATTAACAAATTTATGTAATATAGCCAAAGCGTCGCCGGAATTGATAAAATCATTTCCACCAGTTGGTAATAATATTCCATTTACATCACCGGCAAAAAATCTTACTTTTTCAATTGAACTCCAAACAGTACTCCATGAATTAAGTAGTGCGGCATCGGTTCCATTCACACTACCTTCCGTAGTATGTGTTGAAGTAGCCTTTATATCATAATCACCAATGCATATATTAGTGAATTCAAAATATCCGGTACCATTAGGAACAATATCAGCAGGATAATTATTTACTCTGCCATCTCCATGATAATATAAACCAACATCTATAAGATGTGTTAGTGGAGTATTGGCAGCATTATCATAAGTAAAGTGTCCGCTGATAGTTTGCAGAGCATAAACAGTTATGATTGTTTCTGAACCATCTATTAAATTACAACCTTCTCCTGTAGGA
>CAIPJU010000432.1 GCA_903865465.1 uncultured Bacteroidota bacterium | reverse complement strand
GAATTTGTCAATTTTTATCCAATCCATAAACATATAATCGGGGGCATTGCTTAGCAGATAATCGCCGTCCAGATAGGTTTCAAATAACCGGGTAAGTTTATTTACATGGGGCAATAGTTCTTTTACCAATTGAATATCACCTGTATACCGGAAATACTGATTAAGCATTTGTATCCATAATAAAGAGTAACTGGTATGAAACATATCGTAATTATTTTTCTCCAGTAATAATGCTGTTTTAACCAGAGTTTGCCTGGTAAGCCATGGATCTCCGAAAGCATAATAGTTTATAAGCGATTCAATAAAATAGTCGCCTGTACAGGCAATAGGCTCCTGGTGCTTTGGAGAGTCATAAAACATATCGTTCATGCATAGTTGGGTTGTCCATCGGGTAATATCCCAAAGTTCCGTCAGATTATGGTCGGAGCAGGAAAAGCTACCTGCATAGTTAACAGGATAAGAGGAGAAATCTGCCCTGATCTCCTTTATGATGAGCCCCTTCCGGGATCTTACTTCAACTTTCAAATATCTGAAAACGCTCAGAAAAGGGGAATCAAAAACATTGATGCCTTCTTTGCAAACGTAGATCAATGACCGGTTCTGAGAGGCATATTTTGTCTCATAGGGATATACTTTAATAGTATCATCTTTATGCGCTTTTACTTCAAAGCCATAATAAGCTGTTAAATTCCTGTCATAATCCAGGGTAAATTCTGTTTTAAAGAGCTCCCTCTTAAAGACTGAAGGGGGAAAGTCTGTAATTGCAGTTTCATTTTGCGGCAGCCACAATCTTTTGGATTTCACTGGATATCTGAATGGAACAGGAATTTTACTATTTATCAGATAACCATTCTTAGGGGAATTTATTACTGAAGAATTCCCCCATCCTGAATCATCAAATGTTTTATTAGTCCAATCGCTTTCTTTGAAATTTGAGTTACAACTGAAATTTCCGCCGTTTACAGTGAATGAAGTATCAATATTACATTTCCAGCTTGTGTCGCTTGCTACTATATTTTTTTTTTGCCCCGCATCCAAATCACATATCAGCATTCCGTGTCCGCTACTAGTTTCTGATATCTCCCTAAAATGGCTGAACACCTCCACAGCTATGGTATTTGATCCCGAATTCAGATATTTCTTTACGTTGTGGATATTAAAAAACCAGTGAGTTGGCGGAACGCTGTCAAAAAAATCACTCCCGGTATTTGCAGGACCTTGCGCTATATAAGTTCCATTAATATATATCCGGAAAGATACATCAGCTGTTATACTCATGAATACCTGATCCGGCACCGTGATCAACTCAAAGCTTTTTCTGAATAATGCTTTGTATTGCCCCTTATACTCCGGATTTTTTCTCCACTCGGTTTGTGTTTCCTGATATTCTTTGAACCTCGACTTATTAAGCCATATCCAATCTCCTGTCCAGGAGTTTTTCGGGAATAGCTTTTCAGAATTAAAGTTGCTGTTTTTTACATATAAGCCAGTGGAATCGGAGATTATTTCATACCCGTCATCATTGGTAATATAACCGATCTGGGAATAGGTGTTTAATGCAAACGTGAAAACAAAGAAAATTGTCAGGTAAAGGGCAGCAGCTCTTTCTATATGTGATTGTATTTTGTTAATCCGGATATTTCTTATCATAATTCCTTTTCTTATAAATATCATATAGCTGAAGAATTTATTCCCATATATAATTTTCATTTTTGCCATTTAACACAACCTCCCCTGGCAGTGTAAAATATCCCCGGCCATGCGCTTCAGAAAGCAAGAATATTTACTTCCGTTTTGCTGGTGCGTTCCGATTCGTTTTAAGATTGGAAATATTTTTTACCCTTTACAAATTTTCCGTTATCGCCGGATATAAAATTAGTTTTTTTTCTGAATCTCTGACTTTTATGCCAGGCAGAAGGAAATCTTTGGGATTGAGACTGCTAATTTTTGTGCCTGGATATATATGAATTTCAGCCGCTTGTTTAAGAACCTCACCGGCTATTCTCCTAATGAATTCACATTTCAAAATTAAAGGCTGAGTATTGAATCGAAATTTATTGCAAATACTGCGAAAATTGATCTATGCTTTATCTATTTGCAATTCCGCTCAATATATCAGTCATGGTTTGATCTTTTTTATTGGAGTAAATATCATTATGGAAATAATCGAGTTTTTTAAGAAGATATGAAAGGGTGTTGACCTCTTCTGCATTGAGGTTTCCCACTACAATTTCCGACACATTTTTCATAAGGGGAAGAATCCTGATTATCTCCTCAGTTCCTGATTTGGTTATAGAAACCCTGATGCTTCTCTTGTCTTTTGCATCCTCCGATTCAACAATCAATCCTCTTTTTATTAGCCGGCGCAGCACTTCAGTCCCGGAAGTCTTTTCCATTACCTGTTTTGCAATCAGCTCACTTTTGCTTAAAGTGTCGTAAGTCATCAGTGTTATCAGGAATGAAAACTCATCCGGCGTCTGTAAATTACTCTCCCTGAGTACCTTTTTAATATACCATTTTGCATATCGGTTCATTAAAACAATCAAAATTGATATATCTCTTTTGGCAGTCGGATTTTCATCCTTTATCCACATATTATTTTCTCCGGATAATTCTCTGATCTCCAACTCCTGGCTGGCTGATTTTGAATTCAGATAACCTAAAAACTCATCAAAAGAGTATTCTTCCTGATTTCCCTTTTCAGCTTCAAAAGAAAAAAAGCGGTTTATTATGGTAATAAGCAATTCATTCTTCTTCATCTTAATTATTTGTTCTGTCAAAAATAAAAATAGTTATTATTAATTCATTTACGTATTAATTTAATATAAATTAAACTAAATTGAACTATATTGTACTTTTATTGTTTAAATTTCAAAATAAAATATAAGATAATAAGCAAATAAAACAATCCGGAAGAAATAATGGGAAGGGTTTTG
>CAIPJU010000431.1 GCA_903865465.1 uncultured Bacteroidota bacterium | reverse complement strand
TGCATTGCTTTTCGGGATGGTTATGAAAGCCGCACGGACAGGGGTTCATTGAAGCCACAAGCATAAAACTTGCCGGGTAATCGACACTCGATTTTGCCCTTGAAATTGTTATCACCCTGTCTTCGAGAGGCTGCCTCATCACTTCAAGGACAGTTCTTTTGAATTCCGGAAGCTCGTCAAGGAATAATACCCCATTATGTCCAAGGGAAATCTCACCGGGCTGGGGATAAGTTCCCCCGCCGACCAGGGCGACGTCCGAAATGGTATGGTGCGGACTACGGAAAGGCCTCTTGGTCATCAGTGCGGTACGGTCATCTATCTTTCCGGCTACGGAATGAATTTTTGTCGTTTCGAGGGCCTCTTCAAGGGTCAGTGGGGGAATTATTGTCGGTAACCTTTTGGCTAACATAGTCTTGCCTGCTCCAGGAGGTCCGATCATGAGTAAATTATGTCCTCCGGCAGCGGCCACCTCAAGGGCCCGTTTGACATTCTCCTGCCCGCGGACATCAGAAAAATCAACATCATATTTGTTGGCTTCGCTCTCAAAGATCTCTTTCAGATTTACCTTTACAGGAGCAAATGCTTTTGTAGAATTAAAAAATTCGATAACCTCGCCCAGGTTTTCCATCCCATACACTTCAATATCCTCCACAACAGCAGCTTCCCTGGCATTTTTAGAAGGGACAATAAGCCCCTTGAAACCTGCATCCCTTGCCTTGAGGGCTATTGGAAGAACTCCCCTAACAGGCTGAAGGGTCCCGTCGAGTGAAAGCTCGCCCATCAGAACAAAAGACTCAATATTATTACCGGAAATTTTCTCGTCGGCAGCCAGGATTCCCACCGCGAGTGGAAGATCATACGATGAGCCCTCCTTACGGATGTCGGCAGGGGCCATGTTGATTACGACCTGTTTCCCGGGCCAGTGAAAATCGAGCGATCGCAGGGCCGATTCAATCCGGTGCTGGCTCTCCTTAACCGCACTGTCGGGTAAACCCACAAGAAAAAACTGTATTCCGCGCGACACATTCACTTCGATAGTAACGGTCACCGCATCGATACCTGTAACGGCACTTGCAAATGTCCTGACTAACATAATAACGAGTTTACTTGCACAATAGGAAACACACTATCAAATTTACACAATTTAAAAGAAAGGACAGGCTCGAGCGTAAAAAATTTGCCCTGTGAACAAATTTAGCGAAGGAGCCGGCTTGCAGGGAATAGAAAAGATAAAAGTTGGGAGACGGAAGTCCGAAGTCGGTAGACGGAAGACGTAAGACAGGAGAGGAAGAGTCACTATTTTTGGTCATGTAAAATGATGCACTATTGAATGCCCATTATCCAACAATAAACTGTTCGTCAGAATCTCTTAGCCGGTCTTCCCATACTATGACAATCGGTGCAGGCAACAAAATGTATGTTATTCACGCTTGATGGATCTTTATAGGTGGTATTCATCTGCTCCACATCCAGCTTGCAGTTGGAAATGGCAGGATGACAATTCTTACATGATGCCATTGCTGAATTGGAATGGGGATCATGACATGCCAGGCAGCTTATCCCCTCATGAACTCCAAGTGGTGTACGATCATCGGAGCTGCCGGACATGTTGAATGCATTTGGCGAATGGCACTGAATGCACAACCGTTGATTAGGATCATGTGAAATTTTAACTGAAGCTGACTGAAACGTTATCTCCGGGGAAGCAAGCAACAAAACAGGGAAATATGTATTTGTTCGCCTGTAAAAAAAGGACGTTAGGGTCTGCTTACTTCTTGAATAATGCAGGGAAGAAGGGTTTGAGAGATTCTGCCTTTCCCCGGGATTCCCTGACTGGTGAACCTGGTGACAGGAAAAACAGGGTATTGCCGGACGGTCAGCGAGCTTTGTATCTTTCAATTTCCATGGCCCGGCTGAATCAAGCGGTTCAACAATATCAGCAACGCTACTCTTGTCGTAAAACATACCATGACACCTGAGGCAATCCTCACTAATTGTTTCGGTTTTGTTATGAGTTGAG
This sequence comes from uncultured Bacteroidota bacterium, assembly GCA_903865465.1. Lineage (GTDB taxonomy): Bacteria > Bacteroidota > Bacteroidia > Bacteroidales > VadinHA17 > LD21. The sequence goes on along the minus strand of CAIPJU010000431.1, from coordinate 4,456 downwards.
TTAAGGAAGAGTTCGGAGTAGTTCATGGCATGGCCGCCGGAATTCCATCCGGCAAACTCCGTCTGATGACAGCCGGTGCATCTTTGCAACACCTTCATTCGCTGATCTTCAGAAATTGCTATATCCCCGGACCATATTTTACTGTTATGATGAAAAACCATCTTCCCCTTTTCTTTCAGACTGTGTATGCCTTCACTTAAGGCGGTGCCGTGGCACTCCTTACAGGCAATGTTCCTGTGAGTCGATTTCCCCCAAATGTCAACCATATTCGAAATTTCATGACAACTCGCACAGGTTCTTTCCGGCGGAGCCGCATTCCAGCGCGAGTATAACAGAAGAAATCCAGCAATTAAAAGGAGAGGTGCCGAACCTGTAATCAACATCTTTTTCATAAGGAGTTGTATTCAATTAATTTTTAGACCTGGTACGATTTATTCATTAGGCTACTTCATCTTTGTCCCCTTCCAGGTATCGATAATATGGCCTCCGACCCAGTATCCTAGTGCGAGTATGGTAAGTGCCGGGTTATAACCACCATTATTGACATGAAGACTGCCATCGGCAATGAAAATATTATCTATTTCATGTAACTGCCCATATCTGTTTGTAACTGAGGTTTCAGGATCATTGCCCATGCGACAGGTCCCGGCCTGATGCTGGCTTGGGGTACCTGTCTTCCCTGGAAACGCCTTCCAGGTATAGACTGCTCCCGCCTCCTTAAGCCATTTTTCGGCTTTATCGGCAAGGAAATGTGCCACCTTAATATCATTATCGTGTCTTAAGCCGCTAATCCTGGCAACAGGGATTCCCCAGAAATCTTTGACCAGGGGATCGACCTCCACCTTTTTGTCAAATACCGGCATCTCCTGTACTGGACCGTGAATGGCAATATGTCGTTTAAAGTTATGCCGCTGAAAGTCTTTATGTTCTTTCCCCCAGCTCCTGCTGTCAGGAGGGCGAATGGTGGTGAACTGGTATGGCATCCTGATAAATTCATTGCACAGCACTCCTCCACCGATAATGTCGGGAGAGCGATGATTGAAGTCATTAATTGCAATACATGCACCCGGACCCACATCGTCATACACCTCATCATCAAAAAGACCGTAAGCTCCGGTATATGCGTGATCCTGAATATTCCTGCCTACCCATCCATTATTATTACCTGCTCCATTGGGGAACAACTTTGATTTGGAGTTTAACAGAAGTCTTGCAGTTTCACTGGCGGAAGCCGATACAACTACCAGATCGGAGGTCTGTTCACGCAATTTATTATCAGCATCATAGTACCTTACACCCCTAGCCCGTCCCTTGTCGTCGAGAATAATTTCACTCACCATGCAGTTTATCCTGAGCTCGCAATTCCCCGTTTTTAGTGCTGTAGGAATCACGGTATTCTGTGTGCCGGCTTTAGCACCTACCGGGCAGGCAAAACCCACACAGCTCCTCATTCGGATGCATGCAGGACGACCATTATAAGGTACCGAATTTCTAAGCATGGGTATCGGAAAGGGATGTAAGCCAAGGTTTTTGGCAGCCTTTTCCAGAATAATCCCTTCCCTGTTAAACGAAAAGCCAGACATAGGATAAGGATTCTTTCTTGGCGGAGTAAAAGGATCGTTTGCAGGATCACCTGACACACCTAACTCATATTCGGCTTTCTCATAATAAGGTTCCAGTTCTTCATAACTCAAAGGCCAATCATCGAGAGTACTTCCCGGCATTGCACCGTATTTTGTTTTCAGGTGAAAGTCTACAGGCTGAAATCTCCAGGCCATTGCCCCGTAGCTGACTGTTCCACTGCCTACACAGGCCGCATTATTTCCATAGCTCCAGTCGTTGGGAAAAACTTTTCTCCACCCTTTCTCTCCATCAGGAGCCATCCTCCAGTTGCGCTCATTATCCGGACCAAAACCACATTTCAGAGGAAAAGTCCTCTGAGAAGTCAGCTCGTCATCCCCGTGTTCATCGAAAGTATGCCATCGCCCACGCTCAAAGAGCACTACGCTAAGACCCCCGGAAGAGAGATCCTTCGCCACCACTCCGCCACCGGCACCTGCTCCGATCACCACGGCATTAACATGTCTATTTTGCATATTCAGGAGATTTGGAATTATATATCCGCCAGGATAAATCTTTGTATCTGTTTTGTCCGATCACATTGGGATAATCAAGCCCGAGCATACGATAGCTGACATAATCCCTGTTCCCTCCATGTCCGGGACTGCCATAATATCCCTGCAGGGAGTGCTGCCTGACCATATCGAAGAAATCAGCCGAAGGGTGATCTTTCCAGTAATTATCCCTGAATTCTCCCGATTCCATCATCATGAGCAGCGTGGTCTGTTCAGCAAAAGAAAGTTCCTCAAATTTCTTACCCTTCATACCTATCACGGTTTTTTCCAAAGCAGCAAGCCCTTCACGATAAGCAGTCTGGTGTATCCTGTAATATGTGTCAAGCTGTTTATCGATGAAATTTGACACATTGGCCCACCTGCCTCCGGGGAAATCATCTGTCGGAATTATCTGCTCTGCAATAGCATCCAGAAGAGTAATTTCTTGTTCATCAAGAAAATGCCATTTACTGATTTTATTCCTGCATGCGGTATTAAAGGAGATAAGCAGTGCCGTGGTACCACCAGTGACAAGCCTGACAAATTCTCTTCGAGATAAAGACCGGTTTACCATTTGATTCGGTTTAAAATTTATTCCAATTTAGCATAAATAAAATAAATCCATGCCTGTACAGGCAGACAAATAAACTGTGGAAAATCATAAAGTAAGGCTCTGCAAAAAAGGCTTCAGTCAATTATTAATCTTAAATTTCCGATCTTTGATACTGGTATTAAAGAGAATTTTCGATAGACATATATTCATGATGGCAATAAGCACTAAGGATAATATCACAATGAAAAAGCTCTTCATCTTCATTGTTCTGTGGCTAAACTTCCCAACCTATGCTGTTTGTAAGGGAGAGCATATAAGGGATAATCCTAATGAAAACAATGGCCAGGTTATCCATATCAGGGAAGTTTTCAAGACCGTCGACACATTCAAACTAAAGATTGATATTTTCTATACAAGTCAATCGCTTGAAAAAGAAAACAATACAGCAATTGTTTTTTTCCATGGGGGAGGTTGGGCCTTTGGAACTCCTGAAGAGTTTTTTTCTACCTGTGAAAGATATGCCGGGATGGGCATTGTAACCTATTCTGTTGATTATCGCCTGTCGGTTGAGAACGGTACAACCCCTAATAAAACAATCAGCCCTATCGAATCTGTAATGGATGCAAAATCGGCCATGAGATGGGTTCGGGAAAATGCCGGCAGATTCCATATGAGCAAGAATAAGATTGTCGCTGCCGGACAGTCTGCCGGTGGCCATCTCGCCTTATGCACAGCAATGATCGATGATTACAATGAAAAAACCGATAAGCTGACCATAAGCTGTCGTCCGGATGCGGTTCTTTTATTTTCGGCATGTGTAAACGCAGTGGAAGGATGGTGCGACCGTTTACTGGCTGACCGCCGAGGGAAAATATGGAGTATTTCACCTGCACATAATATAAAGAGCGGCATGCCTCCGATTATTGAGTTTCATGGAATGTTTGATGATCAGGTTCCTGTCTGGACAGTTCAGTTCTTTGAAAATGACATGAAAAAGGCAGGTAATTATTTTGAACTTCATACCTACGAGGGAAGGAGGCACTATCTGGGAGAAGGAAATCCGAAATACTCACGTTATTTTGATGATGAAATTCTTAAGATGGCTGATGATTTTCTTCGTAAGATCAATTTTCTGAATTGATAATCTCTCTGTTTTTTATTTTCAACCGGGGAAATGAAACGAGTAGACAATTTCCTGATACCATCATCCTTCTCCACAAAATGGGGATTATAAGAATAATGATATTCCTAGTCTTATCCCATTCCAGTCGGGTCTCACGGTATCCTGGTTTTTAGGATCGATAAGCATGTTGTTCTTATCGTTACCTTTATAAAAAGCCTCATCACCAAACCCGATCAGGTAACCCAGCGATAATTCAAAACTGATTCGTTTTACCGGAAGATGCAGATTAATGCCTGGTTCGAAGCAATAATTCAGGGCTTTCAATTTCAGGTTTGAATTTGACAATACCGTATCCGCAACCTTGAAGTACTCCTTAATTTCTAAATTTGAAAAGGCTGGACCAATAATGGAATAAAAATTAAGAGTAAACTTTCCCCGGTCTTTTATCCTTATATCAAAATAAATCGCGGGAGAGTCTGACTTAACCTTCATATCGAAACGATACTCTGCCGAATAATCTTTTGCCGAAACACGCGAACCTGTCGATTGAAAGGAGTAGATCACTCCTAAACTAAAATTTGTGTATCGGATTATCATCGAAGGCCTGTAATAAAAATAGGCCGGGAAATTATCGGCTAGTTTGCTGTCGAAGGGTAATCCCTCCTT
>CAIPJU010000430.1 GCA_903865465.1 uncultured Bacteroidota bacterium | reverse complement strand
TCAGATAATGTGCTGACAAAGATTTCACTTATGTCCTTGTTTTGCCAGTTTTTCCTTGTACGTGTAAAGAACATCGTCTTTCCGTCTTCAGAAATTACCGCATTGCCTGTGTTGAAAGAGTGGTCATTAACCCCGCCCTCAAGTAGCCCTTCGTTTTTCCATTTTCCGGCCTCAAATCCGGCCTTGTATATCTGTCGTACCGGATCAGCCTGTTTTGTGGCATCAGAATAGAGAGCGCCATAAATAAGATTCTTTTCATCGACAGGGAAAGGAGAAAAGTCAATATCTGAATGGTTTAGGTCAGGGCCCTGATGTGTTATCAGAATTTTTCCGTCGACAGCAGGATTCTTTCTTGCCCAATCGGAATTTGCAGCATAAATTGCTGCCAGCCTCCTGAAACCTGGTTTATCCTTCCTGCTTTTGTAAAATTTTTTGAATTTGGCGAATGATTCAATGGCATTATCATATTTTTCAAGACTCATACAAGCTATTCCCTTTTTATAATAGGCCAAAGGAAATTTGCGCGGCATAACAGTCGTCACGGTATCAAAATACCGGAAGGCACCGTTGTAATCCCTCGTGTCGAAACAGAGCGTGGCAAGCCGGTAGGTGAGTTTGATATCATCTTTCTTATAAGAGAGATAACGGCTGTAATACCTGATTGCATTGTAAATATCCTTGTTCCTGTCATACCTGATAGCCTGATCCCTAAGATTACTTATTACCTTTTCGGTAGAATCACTTTCAGCAATCATTGAATAAACGGGAATTATGCTGAGGATGAATAAAGTCAGTAAAACTACGCTTGTCTTTCGTGAAGCTTTAAAGATCTTGTATATCAGTTCAAATTTCTTCATTTGCTCAAAGAGTCATTAATTCAGGATATTACAAGGCTGAGGTCCGGTTTTCTTATTTCTGCCATGCCCCTTGTAAACCAGGGATATTTCAAAAGCCCCGTTAAAATTTGTAACCTTGCTGAGTGGTGAAATATTAAAATCATAACTTATTCCAAGGTTGAAGTTGAGAAATTCAGCTCCGCCTCCAAGTATGAATGCATCAATATTCTTAACGGGATTGACCCTTACCATCGACATTGCCGTTAGTCTCTTCACCGGAAAGCCTGCATTGTCTACGTTATATCCGCCCAATGCCCCGGCAAGCAGCTCATCGGCCCCGGCAGTATAATTAAAAAGCAAAGAGGGAGTAACATCGAACTTTTTGTTTACCGGCAGATTTACCTGGGCATTTAATGTCATCTTCATTGGCAGCCTCTTTCCTGAAGATGATGTAGAAAAACGCTCCTCAGGCATGTTTATATGGTTCACCGAAAAACCCGCTGAGGGAGTTATTTTATTAAACATTGTCCTCCACGACAGCCCGGCATTTATGTCGATATAGTTCATTTTCTGGTTCAGCCCGTTTTCGAGATTTGGAAGCGAAGGGTCGAAGACCTCTCCTGAAGGGTCGAATTGAGAACCGAATGTAAGTCCCCTTGGATCATATGACCTTGATACAAAACCGGATTGAATTCCAAAAGAGAACTGATTACTGTTTACAAGAAGGGAATAGCTCAAAGAGAGAAGTATTTCGTCGGCAGTAAGGTTAAATGATGATGACTGGTCATGAACAAGCGCGCCTCCGATGCCAAATATATGATTCATTATCACGAGTCTTTTGTCGAGAGAGGTACTGAAAGTTTCATATGGAGTACCGATTTTCGCCCACTGGTTCCTGTAAATGTTGGCGAATCTGAAATCGCTTCCGCTGGTGCCGGTATAAGAAGGGTTTACAAGCAGCGGGGCGGCGAAGTATTGAGTAAAATGATAATCCTGTCCCTCAACTCCTGCTTCATGAAAAATAAGAATCACAAAGAAGAGGGCCAGAACCCCTAAAGGAGGTGAATCAGATTTGTGGTTTTTATTTCGCATTATTCGGAACATGCATCTGTATTATTTAAGTATTTGCATTAAAATATCATTTTAGCAGGAGGAATTCGCCCCTCTTTTCAAACTGAAAGCCGTGGACCGTAGTAGCCTTAACAATATACTCATAGGTATCAACATTCTGAAGATGACCATTAACATATCCATCCCATCCTTTTTGTATATCATTCGTGGAAT
>CAIPJU010000429.1 GCA_903865465.1 uncultured Bacteroidota bacterium | reverse complement strand
CTGCAAAATTGAGAATCACCTCACCCAAACGGAAAAGTTTGGTATTGGCTCCACCGACTGGATTATCATTTCCATCATTAGGATAGCATCATTAGCCGAGTCTGTAATCGCTCGCAGCCTTCTTTCGCTCTTCTGGAGTTCAATTTCTGCCTGCCTGATATCCGTTATATCAATACAGCTTCCGATATAACCAGAAAAGGATCCATCTGGTGTAAACCTGGGGATGCCATTATTCAATATCCATCTATACTGTCCGTCAGCGCGCATTAGTCGGTATTCTATCCTGAACTTGCATTTTTTTCTGAAGGATTCAAGATAACTCTCTATGCAACTCTGGAGATCTTCGGGATGAACATTTTCAGTCCAACCCTTACCTAATTCCTGTTCCGGAGTCCGTCCGGTAAAATCAATGTATGATTTATTAACATAATTACACTGAGTGTCAGTTCCGGACTCCCAGATTAAAACTGGAGCATTATCCGACATAAGCCGGAAGCGTGATTCGCTTTCAAGCAAAGCTTCCTCCTCTTTCTTCCGGTTTGTAATGTCGCGGTAATTCAATAAAATACCATTGATGAGATGGTCATTTATAAGGTTCACTGAAGTTACTTCAACAGGTTTATAGCTGCCATCCTTGCATTGATACCGGAATTCGGTTGTTACCGGTATTCCTCCATTTTCCAAAACCTCCTGCATTATCTTTTGCACATGCTCAAGGTCATCGGGGTGGATAGTTGCCAGTGCATTAGTCCCAATACGTTCGTCGGGTAACCAGCCAAACCATTTGGTGATATTGGGACTTTTATATTTCATTATTCCATCGGGACTAATTATTCCGATGACATCTGAAATATTGCTGATCATTGACCCATAGAGTAGAATTACCTTATGCAAGGCTTCAATAGAATAGCCTTCATTTCCGGTAATCTGACTTGTTTTTACCAGTTCTTCAGAAAGTTTTGTATTCTGTTCTTTTAAAGAAACGAGTTCATTAATTAGTAAAAGGGTTTCATCAACAGTTAGTTGAATGTGTTCTTTGGATGGCTCATTTTTTTTAAACTCCTCAACCTTCCGGCGAATCCTGTCAAAATGTGCATCATCCAATTGCGGACTTCCCATCGAGATAGAATTATTATTTTAATATTAAAAGATTCCCCATTATCCCTTATAATCGGCCCCGTGTTTCAGAAAACTTCAGGGTGTTAAAAAATATAAACAGCTTGCTGCTTATCAAATATTAAAGGTAGCTTTTTCTTTACATCCAAAGATTAAAATTAATTTTTTCTTTGCAGTTAAGAATTTGTCAATAGGAGCAAAATCATTCAGTTTTGATCCCTGGCATATATTTTTTACTGTTAAAAAGTGGGGATTTTTTATTACGAAACAATGAAGAAGCGATTTGACAACTACCAGTTCGAATCGTACCACGATCTGACATCAGTTGCCGTCATGCCGGCACTGACTGCAGCTTCCAGGCCAAGATCTCCATCTTCAAAAACTTCTATAAACTGAGGGTCGACATTCATCTCTGCAGAACATTTCAGAAAAGTCTCAGGATGGGGCTTGAAGTTTTCAACATCATTCGCAGTAATTATAATATCGAAATATTTTCTCAATCCGCAAATCTCCAGAGTACGCTCAACTGCCTTTCTATGACCTCCCGTGCCAACAGACATAGGCAGTACACCGTGGTATTTTTTAACTATATCCACAACCTCTGGAATTGGTTTTACCAGATGCTGATCCTTGTAAAATTCGTTTAATTTTTCTTCAAGAATCTGATTCCTTGTCACAGTGCCTTCAAGATTGCATATTTTCAAAATCTCATCCGCTATAAGCCATCCCGGTGATCCTGTATGTTTTCTAAGAAAAGAGGTATCCAGATCGGCGCCATACTTGATACAGGCTTTCCTCCACCCTTTAAAATGGTAGGGCATCGTGTCAGCAAGAGTTCCGTCGAGATCAAAAATAAGACCCTTAATGCCGCTTTTTATATCGTATTTCATTATTTTTGTGTTCAGGGCACAAATGTAACAAGATTTGTAAATCAAAAATTAATTCCTTATTAAACCCCAAAAAAGTGTCTGGCAGGAGTCAATAGCTCAGTTTTTGTTTGATATTTGCTCCTTTGCTGCTTAAAAGCCAATTAAGTTCATCAATGACAAGTCTGTTCTGAATTTCATTTTCGAAGGTTTTTGACAGCTCCCTGTTTGTTTTTCCTTCGTAATCGATATCATTATGACCCATATTGATATAAAGCATATTGTAATTTATATTGGTCCACACAACGGGATAATAACCGCTATGCCATATTTCATAAGGTTTTGGCCCTGTTCCCAATGGGAAACTTGAACTGTCGATTGAAATAAGAATTTTGATATCTCTGTTATTTCGCAGATCATTTTTCCAGCTGTACCATTCATTTGGGG
>CAIPJU010000428.1 GCA_903865465.1 uncultured Bacteroidota bacterium | reverse complement strand
GCTTGAGAAACTTGAAGCTATCAATAAACCTTTATAATAGCTGATTAATATAATAATGAATCGTACTTTTAATTCAGCATTCTAAAATCATTAAAAGCTTAAAAGATGGGAAAAGATAACGACAACGGAAAAAAGGACGAAAATGATTTTGATCTTTTCGGCCTGGGCGGGCTCTTCAAGGGCATCGATAAACTGGTTGACCTGGCAGGAAAGCTTGAAGAAAGCGGCGGAATAAGCAAGGAGGGGGAGATCAATTTTGATCATCTCAAAAAAGGCATGAAGGGTGTTTATGGATTTACCATCAACACTGTTACCGGAGGACGTCCGAAAGTGGAGACTTTCGGCAATATAAAGAAGACCCCTCAGGGACCGAAGGTTGATGAGGAACGCGAGCCGATTACAGATCTCTTCGATGAGAAGAACGAAATAATTGTCATTGCTGAAATGCCTGGTATTGAAGAAGATGACATAGAAATAGAACTTAAGGAAGATATGCTGGAGATTAAGGCGGAAGGCAAAATAAGATCATACCGCAAAGAAATTTTGCTTCCTGCTAAGGCATTAAAAGTAAATCTGCGACATAAATTTACAAATGGAATCCTTGAGATCAGGATTAAAAAGTAGTTATAATGGCACTGGCTGGTTTAGGGAACAAGGATTTAAACCTTATTATTTTTGGAGGAAAAGGGGGAGTAGGTAAAACCAGCTGTGCCATAGCTACTGCACTTGCATTATCTCAAAATTTTAAAACCCTTCTTATTTCTACTGATCCGGCACATTCACTCTCCGATTGTCTGGAACAACAAATCGGGTACAGTATAGTAAATATCGAAGGCGCAGCTAATCTGTCAGCAATCGAAGTGGTAGCTGAAGAGGCTATGTCAGAGTTTATAGGCAGCAACAGGGATGAACTTAAAAAGCTTCTTTCAACCTCTACAAATCTTGATGATGACGATATAGAGGAGATGCTTGCCTTATCGGTTCCGGGAATAGATGAGGTGATGAGCTTCAAAACCATCATCGATTTTATGGAGGAGGGTAATTATGAAAAGTATGTAGTGGATACGGCCCCGACAGGCCATGCATTGAGGCTGCTTTCCTCACCTGAATTGCTGGATGAGTGGATTAAAATGGCAGCAAAAATGAGATGGAAATACCGTTACATGATCACCAGTTTCTCTGGATCGTACCAGCCGGATGATGTGGATACGCTTCTTCTCAGCTTGAAAAAGACGGTTAAGAGAATTGAAAATACTCTGCACGATAAAAACAAATGTGAATTTGTACCGGTTTGCATCCCCGAAGCGATGGCAGTAAATGAAACGGAACGACTTATCAATGATCTCACAAAATTCGGGATCTTCCCGGGGCAGATGGTCGTGAACAATGTAATGGTTTCTGAGGGATGTGATTTCTGCAGAAAACGGAAAGTGGGGCAGTCACATTACTTAAAGATGATAAGGGAAAGATTCAGGGGTCTGAATGTCGTTGAAATACCTCTCTTTACTGAGGAGATAAAGGGGCTTAGGACCCTGAAGCGGCTGATAGAATTCCTTTTTGAAGATAACATGATAAAAAATAATCAAACCGGTAACTTAAATGGCTAAAGAAAAAGATATATCCGTTCTGCGCGTAAAGGAAGCCCTTGTGAAGGATGTAGGAAGGGCTGTTGCCAGGATCGATCCGGAAGATATGAACCTGAACGGACTCGAAAACGGCGATGTAATTCTTATTGAAGGAAAAAGAGCAACTCCTGTCAGGATAATGCCCTGTTATACTGAAGACAGAGGAAAGGGTATTATTCAGATAGATGGCATTACAAGGGAAAATGCGCAAACCGGGATCGACGAAAAGGTGAGGATTTATAAGACTTCCTGCTCCCAGGCGGTCAAAATTAAACTTCGGCCCGAAACAAAATCGGGTTCTGCCCTCAGAACCGATGACGCAAAATATATTGGTTCACTGATCAATGGGCTCTCCGTTTCGAAAGGGGATAAAGTAAGAGCCAAGCTTTTCGGATCGCGCCCTATAGATTATACCGTAACGGCAACCAGTCCTCCGGGAGTAGTGCTTATACACCCTGTCACAGGTATTCAGGTTGAATCGTCCGAACAGGCAGGTGAAAAAAGTGGCAAAGTTTCATATGAAGATATAGGCGGACTAGGTAACCAGGTACATCGTATCAGGGAGATGATAGAGCTTCCTCTCAAGTATCCTGAAATTTTTGAGCGGCTTGGTGTTCAGCCACCCAAGGGTGTTTTTCTCTATGGCCCCCCAGGAACTGGCAAGACCCTAATTGTAAGGGCAGTGGCTCATGAAACGGATGCCTATTTTATCAACATCTCAGGGCCCGAGATCATGGGTAAGTTTTATGGCGAAAGCGAAGGGCGAATAAGAAAGCTTTTCGAGGAAGCGCAGGCCCATGCACCTTCCATAATCTTTATCGATGAAATTGATGCCATAGCTCCGAAGAGGGAAGATATGGGCGGAGAGAAGCAGGTTGAAAAAAGGGTTGTTGCTCAGCTTTTGTCACTAATGGACGGACTCGAATCGAGAGGAAAGGTCATAGTGATTGGTGCGACGAACATCCCAAATTCCATCGATCCTGCTCTGAGAAGACCCGGAAGATTTGATCGTGAAATTTCAATCTCGATCCCTGATAAGAAGGGAAGACTCGAAATTCTTCATATCCATACAAGAGGAATTCCTTTAGCGGCAGATGTTGACGTGGAAAGACTGGCTGAAATCACCCACGGCTTTGTTGGAGCCGATCTTGAAGCCCTTGCCCGCGAATCGGCAATGACCGCCTTGCGAAGGATACTTCCGCGAATCGATTTCGAAATGGCCGATATCCCCTTCGAATTGCTCATGTCGCTGGAGGTTACTATGGATGATTTTCTCGATGCTATGAAAGAGGTGGAACCCTCGGCAATAAGGGAAGTCTTTGTGGAAGTACCTGACGTAAAGTGGGACGATGTGGGAGGATTGGATGAGATCAAGGAAGCCTTGATGGAAACCGTCGAGTGGCCTCTGAAATATGCTTCTCTTTTTAAAAAAGCCGACACAAACCCGCCAAGAGGAATTATCCTTCACGGGAAACCGGGTACCGGGAAAACTTACCTTGCAAAAGCTCTGGCAAGTGAAAGCGGTGTGAATTTTATCTCGGTAAAAGGCCCGCAGATTCTGAGTCGTTATATTGGTGAATCAGAAAAAGGTGTAAGGGAACTATTCAGGATGGCTAAACAGGCCTCGCCCTGCATCCTGTTCCTCGATGAGATTGACAGTCTGACTCCGCGTCGCACCAGCGACGGATCCGGTTCAGGCGTTATAGAAAGGGTTATAGGACAGTTTCTTACGGAAATGGATGGAATTGAGGATCTTAAGGGAGTCTTTGTACTTGCTGCAACCAACAGGATTGATTTAATTGACCCTGCACTGCTAAGAAGCGGGAGATTTGATCTTGTATTCGAATTACCCTTTCCCGATCAGCCGACAAGAGAGCAAATCTTCAGGATTCATACCCGTAACAAGCCATTGGGCAAAGATGTAAATCTCAAAAGACTGGCATTGAAAACTGATACCCTGACAGGTTCCGATATAGGGTTTATCTGCAGGAAAGCTGCAACACTGGCTATACGGGAACTTATTGGGAAAGATTCAAATAAAACAGGTGAGATAACAGATGAAATTTCAATTCGTCAGATTCATTTTGAAAAAGCAACAGAACTGGTACTGAAACAAAACGAAATTAAAAAATAAATCGTCCTTATGACTGCAAATGTAATTTACATCTATGGAATAGTTCCGAACTTCTATAGTACTGAAATGTTCAGATCGCTCGAAAACAGAGGGCTGGCTGCCATTCCTTTTGAAAATATGTCAGCTATTGTTAGTGAAAAAGATCTGTCAGAAATTGATATTTTAAACGTAGAGTCACTTGCCCGCTTACTGGTTCATCATCAGAAAACAATTGAAGAACTCCAGGCTATTGGCTTCAACATTATAATACCAATAAAGCTTGGAACAACGGTGAGTTCAAAAGAGGAAGTATTTAAGATCTTCTCAAACGGTTATGGTTTTGTCTCGGAGATACTCCGAAAAATCCAGTTTCTGACCGAAATTGATATTGCCGTCACCTGGGGCGATTTCCCGGCTATGGTGAAGGAAATAGCTGAGCATCCTGATGTTGTCGCGCTGAAAGAAGCAATATCAAAAGGAGCGGATGTGCCTTCACGTAATGACCAGATGAAGGCCGGGATTCTGGTTCAGTCAAAAATAAAGGAAAAAAATTCGAAAATTGAATTGAACCTCCTCGATATATTGTCTTCTGTCAGCATCGATATTAAAACTCACCCTGTAATCGATGATCAGATGGTTACTAACTCTGCCTTCCTTATAAACAGGAATAACCAGGAGAAATTCGAACGGATTATTGAAACGTTTGATACTGAGTATGGAGGCAAGCTTAATTTCCGTCTGATAGGCCCTCTTCCATGTTACAGTTTCTTCACGCTTGAAGTTAAAAAGCTTATCTTTGATAGGGTGATTGAAGCAGAAAAGGAGCTGGGACTAAAGGAACGTTCGTCAGAAGCAGAAATAAAAAAGGCCTATCTTGTAAAGGCACGATTGTTCCATCCGGATACTAATCACGAATCGGGAAGTGAGGCAGATTTCACCAGGATAACGGAAGCCTATCATACTCTGCTCGATTACTCACTGGCAATGAAGCAATCATTCAAGGGCGAAAATGTTCCTGATGAAAAAGGTATTGGTGATCTGATTTTGGTTAAAATAAAGGACTGAAATGCAGCGCGACGGAAAGTACATTTATTGCATAATAGCATCAGAATATGATGTAAACCTTGGCCCGATAGGCGTCGGAGGACGCGGCGACCTTGTATCAACAATAGGTTTCGAAGGACTCTGCATGGTCGTCAGCGATCATCCGCTAAGCAAATTTGTGGTCAACCCCGAAAATATGTTGGCACATCAAAAGGTTATTGAACAGGTAATGAAAGAATTCAGGAGCGTAATACCAATAAGATTCGGTACCATAGCCGCAACTCCCGATGAAATAAGAAACCTGCTGAACAGGCGGTACAGTGAATTTATGGAATTGCTGAGGCAGTTTGAGAACAAGGTGGAATTCAATGTCAGGGGAACCTGGAAAAAGATGGGGGACATTTATAAGGAAATCGACAATGAGCATGTTGAGCTTCAGAAAATCAGGGCTGAGATTGAGTCAATGGAGGATAAGACGAAAAGGGACAAGATGATTGATGAGGCAGGCAAACTGGTCGAACACGCCCTCATCGTCAAAAAGGAAACGGAAGCCGGGGAGATAATAAACTCATTCAGAAGATCGGTGTTTGAATACAAACTAAATAAAACCACTGGTGACGCCATGTTTATGAATACGGCTTTTCTTGTTAATAGCGGAAGAGAGGTTGAATTTGACAACATAATGACTGAAATTGGTGCTAAATACAACGACAGGAGCGATTTTGTATATACTGCACCATTGGCAATATTTAACTTTATTGACCTTAAGATATTTCCTGAAAAGTGGGAATTATAAAACAGTTTAATTGAACAAGCGTTATGAGCAGTAATTCAGAATTGACTAAAGAAGGAAAATATATTTATGGTATTATCAGGAATTCGTCAGATGTTGAATTTGGCCCTATTGGTATAGGAAAAAGAGCCGATATCGTATATGGTATAGTTTACAAGGATATCTCTGCAGTGGTGAGCAATTCGCCCATTATCCAGTATGAAGCCAGAAGGGCAAATATGACAACTCATGAGAAGGTCCTCGAAGCAGTAATGGAACATTATACGGTGCTCCCGGTCAGGTTTTCAACAATTTCCGAGCATGACGATGATTCGGCCATTAAAAGACTACTCGTGAAAGATTATGGTAAATTCGATGAGATGCTTCGCAAAATGGATGGAAGAAAAGAATTGGGCCTGAAAGTTCTTGCTCACGAAAATCCCATGTATGAAAGTATCATTGAAAAATATAATGAAATAAGGAATTTACGTGGAAAGCTGATAAACCTTCCCGTCGATAAAACACATTACCAGCGGATGAAAATTGGTGAGATGGTTGCAGAAGCCCTTAAGAAAGAGACACAGAATTATAAGAAAATAATTCTTGACTCCCTTACACCTGTTGCCGATGATGTGAAAATAAACGATAACTACGGTGAAATGATGATCCTCAATGCTGCTTTTCTTATTAAAAGCAGCTCTGAACCTACATTCGACAATCTGGTGAATGAACTTGATGAAAAGTATGGGCAGCTTATGACCTTCAAATATGTTGGTACTCTGCCGCCATATAATTTCGTGAATCTTATAATCAATACTAAAGACTAGAGACATGTTTATTCTGGACGACATACTCATGGCCCCTTTGAAGGGAATTCTTTTTATTGGCAAGAAAATTAACGAGGTCATTGAAAAGGAAACATCCGATGAGGGCTCGATAAAAGAGAGACTTATGGCCCTTCAACTGAAGTTTGAGATGGATGAAATTGATGAAGAAGAATATGATAAAAGAGAAGAGGAATTATTGAATTTGCTTGAGAATATAAGGGCGGAAAAATTAAATAAACAGTGAAAAAAGGAGGCGAAAATGAATGTCTTTAAATGTCCGAAATGTGGAAAAACAACCAGCAGCAGAGAAAAATTCTGCAATGAATGTGGCCAGCAGCTTGACATTATTTGCCCTGAGTGCGGTGAAAAATGGCGTTTTTATTTCGATTACAGATTTTGTCCGGGCTGTGGATACAATATTAAAAAAGTACAGCCTGCGAAGCTGCTGAAGGAAGAAAAGAACAAATAAAATTCAATGTTTTAAATCGGGAATTAAAATTAAGTATCGGAGGTATAAAAATGGGCAATATTATTGAAGTCAAAAAAGCTGTGGTTAAATTCCTGAAAGAAGGCATCAAATGTTATGATGTAACGGTCATTAAAATTCAAAAAACAGGAGATAACTGGAATTCAGTGGCAGAGGTCTATGAAGATGATTCATTCTTAAAGTCGATGAACCTGCCTCCAAAACAGGTGAGGCTATATTATTCTGTCAGGATGGATGCGGATCTCGAAATAACATCCTTCGAAAGGCTAAATTCATTTGAAGGTACAGATTTAACCAGTGAACAAAACCAATAGGACAGGCCGACTCTGTGTGCTATGGAAAAGAACCTGATTTATGTATATTGCATTTCTGATAGCAATCAGCCTCATGACAGCATGGCTGGGATACCTGATCTGAAAGCTTTAAGAATAGGCAACTTCAATGTTTATGTAAAATATGTATCTGACAGCGAATTCTCAGAGGAAAACCTGAAGAAGAATCTCAACGATATACAATGGCTTGACACAAATGCCCGCGATCATTTGAGGGTAATAGGCCAGATTATGGAAAACGAATCAGTGATACCTTTTAAGTTTGGCACTATTTTCCTTTCTGAAGAACGGCTGAACAAATTCATCTCAGACTACTCCTCATCGCTTTCCGAAAATTTTCAGCGCATTGAAGGAAGAGAAGAGTGGTCTGTCAGAATTTATTGCGACCGCAAAATGATGTCCCAACAGATTGATCGCCTGAGCGAAGAGGCTTCTTCACTCGAGAAGCAGATACAATCGAGCCTCCCCGGCAAAGCTTTTCTCCTGAGGCGAAAGAAAACAGAGCTGATAGAGAATGAGACTGACCGCCTGATTAATCAATTCGGACAGGAATATTATAATAAATTTAAAGAGCTCAGCAACTTAACGAGCCTGAATAACATTCTTCCCGAGGAGTTGACCGGGAGAACCGAAAAGATGATCCTGAATGCAGCTTTTCTCGTACCAAAGAGAAACGTGGAGTCTTTCATGGGCAAGGCAGATTCTTTATTGAAAAAAGATGATAATTTAGGCTTCTCAATTGAAACAACGGGCCCCTGGCCTCCTTTCAGTTTTATTTCACTTAAAGAATTATATTAATGCACGATGATGTAATTAATGAATCAAAGGATATCACAATACTTGAATTACTCGACAGGGTGCTCAATAAAGGAGTCATTCTTACCGGCGACATAGTAATTTCAGTTGCTGATATCGACCTTGTGTATCTTGGTGTAAAACTAATGCTCAGCTCGGTTGAAACCATGGAACAGATAAGATCAGGGAAAGCACCGGAAGTGAAATGGAAAGGTTAATATATACTTTATTATCAGCAGGTAATCAATCAGATAATATAACAAGCCTGCTAAACACCATGAAAGGCATTTCAGGATCTTCGCTCTATGAGGTCTCAAATGGTGCAATATCGGCAGTAGTGAGCGATATAAAGAAATCTGAATTCGTTCCCGATAAATCTGTTGCAATTGATTACGCAGGTGTAATAGACTCTCTTTACCTCCATTCTGCTCTTCTTCCCATGCGCTTTGGATCAATCATGGAATCATCTGAAGCGATTGTTGAGATGCTTGAAAGGAATTCCGATGAAATCCGGAAGAACCTCGACAAAGTAGCCGGAAGGTATGAATTTGGGTTAAAGATTTTTTGCGATTCGGCAAAATTGAAGGCCACCCTGGCTGCAACAATACCTGAAATTGCATACCACCCTGATGAAGGGAATAAAAATTCTGTGTACCGCGATTGGGTAAACAGGAAACTTGCCGAGCACCGGCTGGAGGAGTTGTTACTGGCTCATGTAGAGACGGTAATTAAAGAGATCACCAGCTACCTGGACCGCCTTAACTCAATTAATAAATTCAAAAAAATGCTCACGGAAACGACTGTCGTTGATGCAGTATTTTTAATTGAAAAAGAGAAGAAGGGTGAATTGATTGATTCGATAAAAGAATTGCAGACACATTATCCGGGTTTAAGTTTTGTTCTCACAGGGCCATGGCCTTCCTACAGTTTTGTCGACGTTACAATAAAATAATCAGCATTATGAGCGATAATAAATTGCTTTTTAATACAGGATCGCTTAATGAGCTTTCGGAAGAAATAGGGAAACTATCTGAAAATGATGAATCGAAGCTGAAGCTCTCCCCGGATAATGCCGATTCAGGTCTGGCTAAGCTGGTTCTGACCCTTATTGAGCTCATCCGCAAACTTGTTGAGAAGCAGGCCATGCGAAGAGTTGACGGGGGATCTTTAACCGATGAGGAGATTGAACGGCTTGGCGAAACCCTTATGAAGCTTGAACTTAAAATGGAAGAGCTGAAAAAGCATTTTAACCTCACTGACAGGGATTTAAATATCAATCTTGGTCCCCTCGGAGATTTAATGTAAATCAATAAAGGTCTCTCTTAAAATATAGATGTTTGCATCTTGTGCAGAGGCAGGAGACGTGCTGTTTAGCAGCAATAAAAATTGCTATTACTTTTACTTTAACAGATTTGAAGAGCCGGCCTGTTC
>CAIPJU010000427.1 GCA_903865465.1 uncultured Bacteroidota bacterium | reverse complement strand
GCATCTCTACCAAATGCAAATACAATTGCAGAATTGAGACCCGTTAGATTTTCGTGTGTCCCATCTGCATATGTATATGATTTGATTCTGTATAGATTCCTTGGTAACACTCTGTTACGTGCTATAGGTTTCTCAGATTCTACTAATTTGTTATACTGTAAGGTATAAATCATTTAGATTCCAATTTTGGTAATTGTATTTTACTCGGGTTCAATTTTGGTAAACTGAACGGTACTACTTTAGGTGCACTCTTTACATAAGTATTCATTATGTCCGAAAATTTATCGTGCATTTTCTCCAATGTAAAGTTATTCAATGTGTTTTCTCTCAGCTTAGATGAGTTCTTCGAATGAGTTGCGTAGTTCTTATACACATCGTATAATTTGTTTGCGGCATTACTGTAGTTAACTGTAAACCACTGAGCTTCCTTCATACAGAACTGGTCAGCGGCTGATTCGTGAACCTGAGTTAACTGTCCTTCCAACAATACTGTTTTATCAGCCGGTAAGAAATCAATTTGCCCACTCCAACCAGATACTAAGATTGGTTTACCTGTCAACGAAAACTCAGCCAATGGTCTACCATACCCTTCACCCTTTGTAAATGATACCATAGCTTTAACCTTTGGATGGTAGTATAGTGATGCCATATCAGCTTCACTCAAATCACCGTGCAACAGATATACGGACGGGCAATCCCCACCAATTGTTTTTAACACTGCATCAATCTTATCACGGGTTGCTTCCCTATCCATTACGGAAAAGCCGGCGTGTGATGTTTTAAGAATTAGTGCCGGTCTCTTATCTTTTGGAAGATGCTGAAATACGGTTGCAAAGGTTTTTATTGTCATTGCGATATCCTTTCTATCCTGTCCTATATCACCCTTCAACCAGTGTCCAACTACCAAGAAACAGAACGATTCCGGTATAGAATCCAACATATCAGTTGGTTCTCCTTTTGAGAATATAGAAACATCAACACCTTCAAACAATGTAACTATCGGAGTTGCTATTTTGAATTCATTCACAATTTGTCCGGTTGCGTTATCTTTGGCGTGATAGGTTGTAGTTGCCAATACAGCTTTAGTGAATTCGGATGGAACAATAATCAAATTCATTTTATTACATCCATCTATAAAGTCTTTAGGACAAATTGTAGTTTCAACGCCGGCTGTAATTCCTATATTATAGTGTCCTCTTGGTTCAAATTCATTTGCTACTGAAATTTGAATGAATATATCTGGTCGTTCGGTAACCGAACCATTCACTACTCTTTCTAACATCCACTTACCAAATTCATCATTGGCATCCACTTGATTTTGCGGAGTATTACCCCATCGCATAGGTACGAGTTTGATATCGTACTTATCCATCTTTCTAAGGGATTTCAAAATGTCACGGCTATGGTCACCATAACCACTGCGTGAAAAGATTGGTGATTGTAATATTAATGTTGGTTTATTCATAACTTTTTATATATTTTATTTTTTTTAGATTGAGTCACCATATAATACACCTTTTTATATGATAAATTTAATTCATACGCTAATTCTTTGATACATCCATATATTTTTCCGGTATCCAAATTAACACATTTTACCGATGCTGGGTTAAGACTTCCAGCACACTTACCAATACCTTGCTGGCTTATTTTTTGTTTTGTCTCATCGCTGTGAGTTCTACCTCGCATTTTTTGTTTTGC
>CAIPJU010000426.1 GCA_903865465.1 uncultured Bacteroidota bacterium | reverse complement strand
GAGATACCTACGTTAATAGCAGGTCTTACACCCGAGTTGAAAAGGGCTGATTCAAGAAATATCTGACCGTCGGTGATAGAGATCACGTTAGTAGGTATGTATGCTGAAACGTCGCCTGCCTGAGTCTCAATTATCGGAAGAGCCGTTAGGGAACCACCTCCTTTAACAAGATGTTTTATTGATTCAGGAAGATCGTTCATGTTTCGTGCAACCTCATCCGATTCGATAACCTTTGCAGCTCTTTCGAGCAGACGTGAGTGAAGATAGAAAACGTCACCCGGGTAGGCCTCACGTCCTGGCGGACGACGGAGGAGGAGTGAAACTTCCCTGTAAGAAACGGCCTGTTTGGAGAGGTCGTCATAAATGATAAGGGCATCCCGGCCCGTATCGCGGAAAAATTCTCCGATTGCTGCTCCTGCAAACGGAGCATAGAACTGTGAAGCAGCCGGGTCGGAGGCTGTTGCAAGAACAATAACTGTATACTGAAAGGCTCCATGCTCCTCGAGTATTGATGCAATATTAGCAACAGTTGAACCTTTCTGTCCGATTGCAACATAGATGCAATAGACTGGTTTTCCATTTTCAAAATTGCTCCGTTGATTTATTATGGTATCAATTGCGATAGCTGTTTTTCCTGTCTGCCTGTCGCCGATTATGAGTTCCCTCTGGCCGCGGCCGATAGGAATCATTGCATCGATAGCCTTAATACCGGTTTGAAGCGGTTGTTTAACAGGCTGTCTGAAAATAACCCCGGGGGCTTTTCTTTCGAAAGGAAGTTCATAAAGCTCACCCTGGATAGGTCCTTTTCCGTCGAGAGGCTGGCCTGTCGGAGTGATTACCCTTCCCAGGAGTCCTTCACCGACTTTTATTGATGCTATACGTCCGGTTCTTTTTACGATATCTCCTTCATTGATCTCTTCCGAAGGGCCTAACAATACAGCGCCTATATTGTCTTCTTCAAGGTTAAGAACAATTGCTTCAATGCCGTTTTCAAACTCGATAAGCTCGTTTGACTCTGCATTTGACAGCCCGTAAATACGGGCGATGCCGTCGCCGACCTGAAGTACGGTTCCTACCTCCTCCAGTTCAACGCCTGTCTGTATTCCTTCCAGCTGTTGCCTGAGAATTTTTGAAACTTCTGCTGGTTTAATATTTGCCATGTCGATTCTCTTAAATTTCCTTATTAATATTGTAATTTCCTTAAGCTTTCGTATTTCCTATCAGCTCTTTCTTTATTTTCCTTAGTTTGTTCCTTACGCTGGCATCGATATAATTATCATCAACCCTCAAAATAAAACCTCCTATTATTTCGCTGTCAGTAATTTCCTTAAGCTCAACTTTTGTATTGAAAACTTTGGAAACCATTTCAGTGATTTCCATCCTGACTTTTTCATTGACTCCAACTGCAGTAGTAAGAGTAGTTTCAGTTATTCCGTGGTGTTTCAGAGTATTGCTGATGAATACCCTGGCGATTGCAGGAATATAACTTTCACGTCCGTTTGCAACTGCAAGGTCTATAAGCGAAAGGGTAATTTTTTCAACGCTTCCGTCGAGAAGTGAATGAAAAATTGCCGATTTTTTTGAAGGGACAATTACCGGGCTATGAATAAGTTCTTTTGTTTCGGCTATTTTACATATCTCCGAGATAAGGATCATATCCTGATTCACCTTGTCGAGTAGATTATTATCGAGGGCAAGCTGGAATAATGCTTTGGAATAACGTACCGATATTTTACTGTCGTTCATTGCTGATCGTGCCTCTTAGTTCTTTTTGAAATCAATCTCTTTAAGATAGCCATCGATCAGTTTTTCCTGTTCTCCGGTTTGCTTAAGTTGTTCGCCAAGGAGTTTAGAGGCTATCTCGACCGAAAGAACAGCCACCTGTTCGCGGATCTCGGCGATAGCTTTCAGCTTCTCGCTTTCAATACCGGTACGGGCTTTTTCAATTATTTTTTCAGCTTCTTCAGTTGCTTTTCCCTTTGCTTCGGAAACAAGTTTATCGCGAATTTCCCTGGCTTCTTTCAATATATCTTCGCGCTCTTCCCTGGCTTTTCTAAGGATAGCTTCATTGTCGCTCTGGAGTTTTAACATCTCCTCCCTTGCTCTTTCGGCCGATTCGAGAGAACCTTTTATCATCTCATCCCTTGCTTTTACTGCGCTGAGGATAGGCTTCCAGGCAAATTTGGAAAGAAGGAAGAAGAAGATTCCGAAGATGAGGGTAGTCCAGAAAATTAACCCGATTGCGGGGGTTGTCAGGCTGCCTGCTAATAAGACCATAGTTTAAATTTTTCTTTTTTAATTAAAAGGAAGGACTGAAACCAACCGTTTCAGTCCTTCAGTTTTTTTTACTTTGCAATAAGAGCGACCACGATTGCAAACAGCGCAGCTCCTTCGATAAGTGCTGCAGCGATGATCATGGCTGTCTGGATTTTGTTGGTAGCTTCAGGCTGACGGGCTATTGCGTCCATTGCCGAACCACCAATTCTTCCAATACCAAGCCCTGCGCCTATAACTGCAAGACCTGCTCCAACTGCTGCCATTGTACCTGTCATAATAACTCGATTTTTTTAATTAAACATAAAAATTAATGATGTTCCTCCGCTACAGCCAGACTTATAAAGAGCGCTGACAACAGTGTGAAAACATATGCCTGAAGGAATGCCACAAGTAATTCGAGGCAATCCATAAATATCACAAAGGGTACTGAAACGAAAGCCATGCCTGCCGTCTTGAAAATAAAGATCAGACAAACGAGGCTTAAAACAATAATATGCCCTGCCGTTATATTGGCAAAGAGTCGGATCATAAGAGCAAAAGGTTTCGAAATAATTCCAATGAGCTCAACCGGGATCATTACAGGCAGAAGCCAGAATGGAACTCCGGGAGTTGCAAAAATATGCCTCCAGTAATTCTTGTTTCCGCTGAATTGTGTAATAATAAAAGTGAAGAAAGCCAGCACGAATGTAATGGCAATATTGCCGGTAACGTTTGCTCCGAAAGGGGGAGGAAATGGCACCAACCCGAAAAGATTATTAAGAAGTATGAAAAAGAATACTGTCAGAAGATAAGGCATGTACTTTTCATACTTGTGTTCACCTATATTGGAAATGGCAATATCGTCGCGGACAAAAAGAATAATGGGTTCAAGGAAACTCTGAATACCTTTTGGAGCACTGATGCCGGTCTTCTTATAGGAGCGCGACATGGAGATGAACAGCAGAAGTCCGACAATAGCAGCAAACATTAAGCCCACCACAGTTTTGGTTATTGAAAAATCGAGAGGTATGTTTTTTTCATCCGGTGTTCCGTCTTCCTTTATATTGATGATTGTTCCCTTAAGGTCGCCTTCTTCTTCTATCTTATAGCCTTTAAATATCTTACCGTCGGCAAGTTTTCTGGAAGAGAAGAGGTCAATTCCCTTTGTCTTTGAATAAACAATCACAGGAAGATAGATTGCTACACTCTCCCCGTTCTTTTTCGTCAGAAGGTGCCACTCATGTGAATCGGCGATATGATCCATGATGAAAGAGCTGGGATCAAATGGCTGTTGTGTCTCCTCCTTCCCTTTATCTGCAACAGCATGCTCCTGCTCCTGCCCTGATGCTTTCAAATTCATCCCACATAGAACCAGGGAAAAGAATAATCCGGCAAAAATTTTTGTTTTCAAAACAGTATTTCCTTTTTTAAAGATTTGTTTTTCAATGTCTTCAGTATAACAAATAACGAGAACATAGCGAGCGTTAAATATAAAACAAAAAAGATATAAAGCGATGCTCTTGATGTTTTTTTAATAACAATAAACCATATTAAGGCCAAAACCATCTCGAGCAGGAGCTTAAGACTCACTGAAACCAATGTATATAAGATGCTGCTTCCGGGATCACGGGTTTGGCCCCTGAAGAAAATATAGAGATGAGTTAAGGTAATGAGATTAAAGAAGAAAAGGAGCAACAAAAAATCTCCCGACATGAATACTGCTCCTGTTTTAGACAATATAAGAGATCCTAAGAAGAATATTATTACATCGAGGGTCAGGAGTGAAATAGTATATTTCAGAAACACCCTCATAAGACTCACTATTTAATAAAATCCTTTATTGCTGCATAGATAGCCGCAAAAACGCCAAACAGAGAGAGGACGATGGCAAAAACAGGCCTGTGAAATCCTGCCAGTTTATCAATCTTGATACCCGCCCAGGTTGTAACCAGGATTATAGCAATCATCTGGAAAGCAATCCCTGAGTACCTGGCAAAATCGTTAACTCCCTTTCGGGTTGTACTTTTCAGACTCCTTTTCTTTTGCCTGTGTTGTTCCATTTTTTTCACCGTCGATCATCTTACAGTTACCCGAGAACTTAGCGCCAGGCTCGATTGCAAGTTTTGATGATGCAATGTCACCAAGTATTGTAGAGGTGGCTTTCAAACTTAACAGCTGCTCAACGGTAATTTTTCCTTCAATAAAACCAGATACTTCCGAATTCTTACAAATTACTTCGCCGCTCACTTTGCCAGTAGGACCAATAACAACTTTCCCTTTAATACTTAGATTTCCCGTGAGGGTGCCATCAATACGGATGTCACCGGTCGATTTGATATCGCCGATTATATCAGTACCATTGCTTATCAGGTTTATCGAAGTGCTATCAGCTTCGTTGTATTTTGCCATCACTCTAATTATTATGAATTTACACTATTTGATCCACAAATATAAAAACTATTGCCTTCATGAATCTACACAATCAGTCATTTAAGATAAAAATAACTTATTGTCTGGATTCAGGAGCAGTTTTCAACTATTTAAATAAACCCCAAAAGCTCCTTAAAATAGTTTTTAAAAAGCAGGGATGATCTATTTCGGGTCGTAAGCCCACTTAAGGTAGATTGCACCCCAGGTAAAGCCTCCGCCAAAAGCTGCAAGAATAAGAATATCTCCCTTTTTGAGTTTCTTTTCATATTCCCATATGCAAAGAGGGATTGTTGCTGTGGTGGTGTTTCCGTAGTTTTGAATATTTATCATTACCTTCTCGGGTGCAAGTCCCATTCTACGGCCTGTGGCATCTATTATTCTAAGGTTTGCCTGATGAGGAACAAGCCACGAGATATCTTCTGCGCTCAGGTGGTTCTTTTCCATTATCTCGGCAGCTATATCTGCCATGTTTGAAACGGCAAATTTGAACACGCTTTGTCCTTCCTGGTAAATAAAATGCTCTTTTGCATCAACAGTTTCATGCGATGCCGGTTTGACAGATCCTCCGGCCTTCTGGTGCAGGTATTTACGACCCGATCCGTCGGTCCGGAAAATATGGTCGATTATTCCAACATCCTCAGTAACCGGTTCCAGGAGAACAGCTCCGGCAGCATCGCCAAAAAGAGTGCAGGTTGTACGATCGGTATAATCGGTAATGGATGACATCTTATCAGCACCTACGACTATAACTTTTTTATATCTCCCTGATTCAACATATGTTACACCGGTTTGAAGAGCAAAAAGGAAACCGGAGCAGGCAGCATTCAT
>CAIPJU010000425.1 GCA_903865465.1 uncultured Bacteroidota bacterium | reverse complement strand
GTCTTTTTTAACCTCTTCTTTCTTTGGATGTTCTGGCTTTTGAACCTTCTCTATACGCGGAGTAAAACCAACTAAAGTATTCACTTTTGGTGTTATACTCTTTGTCACTGCAATACCATTTTCTTTGTTCCATCTATCTTGAGCTTGTTGTTTTTTGATAGATGCCGTATCTTCGCGCAATTTATCGAGGCGCGCAGTGGCTTCCAAATATACCTTACCTTGCTTTGGATCAATTTGCTTTTTGGGTGGTTGAGCAGCAACGGGCTTTGCCACCATAGGAGGCTTTTCTTTTGGAGCTGACTCTACCTTTTTGGGGGCTTGGTTCTTTCGAGCTTCGGTTGCCATAAACTTCAAGTACATATCGTTATACTTGGTCATATCGCCGGATGATCTAGCCTTTTCCAATGAAGGATCCTTAAACGCTTTCTTTTTGATCTCGTTTAGTTTCTCTTCACCGATAGTCTTTTTAACCATCGCTTCCATCTTTTTCTTGTTCTGCTCAGCATCTTCGCCGCCGGTTGATTTTAGTTTTGCTTGCTTTTCTTTTTCTGAAAAATATCCAGTGATAACTGAAGGCAGATTAGCCACACCAGTTAATGCCTTACCAAAGAAACCCTTCTTAGGATCACTTAGCGACTTTCCTGCTGTGTCTTCTTTCTCTGCTCTAACATTCTTTGATGTTACCATGCGGCCCAAATCAACGGCATATTTAGCGAGCAATAAGTTAATGCCTGCACTCGCAACACCAGTAGCAAATGCTCCACCCCCAGCAGAAAGGGGTTTTAGGCCGATTTGTTTTGCTGCACCAGCCCCGAAATTTTTCAAGCTAGATCCAAGTTTTGAGAACCTGGATGCCGCGCCCTTGACCTTTGATATCATATCAGATATGCTCTTAGGTTCTTTTGCTGCAGCCTTTTCTTCACCTTTGGATGATCCAAAAATTTGCTTTAGATCCTTTATGGCGCGTTCAGTAAATCCACTAACACATGTTGTGGTCTCTTTTTCCTCAAGAGACTTGAATTCCTTCTTCTCTTTTGGTTTGACTGTATTCACCAAAGATGATAAAGACTTTGGATCTATCGTTGCTTTAACAGGTTCTTTCTTTTCAGTGTCTTTAGTTTTTGCAAAGCGTCCTAGCTCATCTCTAGGGCGTGTGTCTTTTGTAGTTTTTGGCTTGTCTATTTTAGATGGTTTTTCATCCTTAATGCCGGCAATAACCTTGTCAAGAACCGTACGCTGTAGCTTACCCCATTTCATACGGGTGAGCAAACCAGCCTTAGGGGGAACACCCATTATATCATTTAAAGTAAATCCACCTTTACCGATTTCAATATCTCCAGATGGCGGCTTAATCTTAGATAAAATCTGTTTACGAAGCGCATTGAATTTCCATGCATATGTCAATCCCTGCATTGGGTATGACTTATCACCTGGAGGTGCAAAAATGCCGCTCAAATTGAGATTGTCTGCGGAGAGCACAATGTCCTTCTCTGGTGGCTTAATCTTCGACAAAATCTGTTTGCGTAGAGCGTTAAATTTCCATGCATAAGTCAATCCTTGTAATGGATACGACTTGTCACCGGGAGGAGCAAAAATGCCGCTTAAATTAAGATTGTTTGCTGTGAGTACAATGTCATCTTTAGGTGGCTTAATTTTTGAAAGAATTTGTTTACGAAGCGCGTTAAACTTCCATGCATAGGATACACCCTGCATAGGATATGACTTGTCACCGGGAGGGGTAAAAATAGTATTTAGATTGAGGTTTTCTGCAGACAAACTGATATCGCCTGTTGGGGGTTTAATCTTCGACAAAATCTGTTTACGCAATGAATTAAATTTCCACGCGTAAGTCACCCCTTGTAGTGGATACGTCTTATCGCCGGGCGGTCTAAATAACTCACCAAGAGTAAATCCTTCTTTTTTACCTAGTTCAATTTTGTCAGGAAGCCCCTGTTCAATTCGGTTTAAAATACTACGAGTAAGACCCTGATATTTCATTTGGGTCAATTTAGACATGCCCGGGGTTTGGCCCAATAATGAATTTAGGCTTAACGCTGATTTGTCGTTGGACTTAATTGCATCCTTACCGGTTTCCTTTATTTCTTTTCTTATAGTCTCTACGGTTTTATCTATGTCTTTTTCTAGACCATCACGAATGCCATCATTAATGTCTTTGCTTATGGCCTTGCCGTCGATTTGAATTGCCGTCGACTGTATTTTGATGTCTTTAAGCTTTCTTTGGATGTCGCGCAGAACGGTATCAGCAAACCATTTTGCAAACGATTGGTTTTCCTTCATTCCAGTATTCAGCAATTGCAGGATATCTTGCTTACTGAAATCCATATTTTCCTCAGGCTTATTGCCCGGTATTAGTTCTGATAAGTCCATATGTTTTAAATATTTATGAACTATGCGAAGCCTTGCAGATCGTTTTGCATTGGAATATTATCGTCTAAAGGAGTATACTGTCCTTGCGTCTTTTGTTGTTGAGCTTCATCATCAAGATAATATGCCCAGAACAGTTTTCTATCCATTGGATTTAACGATTCAATATACTCTGGTGTTAGGAGAGCATAGCGGCTCAGTGTGTATATTTCCTGAAGTATGTTATGCAGATTATCCGTGTATAACAGCTTTAGGAAATCGTAAAAAAATTGCCATCAATCGACAGCCTCCGCTCATAGACTTCACCATCAAATTCGAATTTCACCAATTCAATTTTGTCTATTTCTTTGCGAACGTTGTTGATGTAATCTAGAACATTTCTCAATATTCCCATCTTAAATGTCTCTACAACTTTAATGCGATCTTCGTATTTAAAGCTTTGCCAATCAACAGGTACCAATTTTTCTTCTTGTCCTTCATCTTGCACCTTTACGGATACGGCGCTAATGTATTTTACGATCTCACTAATAAAAGCTTCGCCTACTGTTTTACGTAGTTCATCCATATTTTCAATTTCGCCGGTTGTACTATTGTG
>CAIPJU010000424.1 GCA_903865465.1 uncultured Bacteroidota bacterium | reverse complement strand
GCTCTTTTCCCAACCTTGAATTCCAAAGACTTGTCGAGATGCAAAAGTGCCAGGTTTGCCTTTTCATCCACGGTAGGTTCGGGAAGGATCTCCCCGGTGTTCAAAAAATGGCGTACATCGCGAAAAATCCATGGTCTTCCTACTGTAGCACGTCCTATCATAATGCCATCTACCCCATAATTATCAAACATCTCCTTAGCTTTCAGGGGTCCATCAATATCTCCATTACCGATAATCGGGATCTTCATCCTGGGATTATTCTTCACTTCACCAATCAGTGTCCAGTTTGCTTCTCCCTTGTAGAATTGCGATCTGGTGCGGCCATGAATAGTCAATGCCTGAATACCAATATCCTGAAGTCTCTCTGCGATTTCAACTATGTTTCTGTTATCGTCATCCCATCCAAGTCGGGTTTTTACTGTGACAGGAAGCCTGACAGCTTTAACAATTGCTTCTGTCATTTCGATCATAAGCGGGATGTTACGGAGCATTCCTGCGCCGGCGCCTCTGTTAGCGATCTTCTTCACAGGGCAACCGAAGTTGATGTCGATAAGTTCGGGATTGGCCTCTTGTGCAATAAGGGCAGCTTCAACCATTGCATCAATCAGATGTCCATAAATCTGGATACCGATAGGCCTTTCAAAGTCAAAAATGTCGAGTTTCTTAAGGCTTTTTTCGCCATCCCTTATCAAACCGTCGGATGAGATAAATTCAGTGTACATAAAGTCGGCGCCGTTGATCTTGCATATAGCCCTGAATGAAGGATCAGTGATATCTTCCATCGGGGCCAGAAACAAAGGACGGTCGCCAAGTGTTATATTACCTATTGTCAATAGAATTCTTTTTGTTATAGTTAATAATTAAATTTGCTGCAAAATTAATCAAAATGGGCGATTTGCACAGCCGTCTCCTCCGGAATGAGCAACGACCACTTTACAGGTTGCTTTTTTCTTTTCTTATTGTTACCGGTGCAGGAGTCAGCCTCTTCACAATAATGTTCCTTGCGGGGAGATTCATCTTTTATGGTAGTCAGGGCTTTCTGACAAATCTCAGTTCCGGATCGGAAATTACGGATGCCTCTTTCATGAAATATATTCTGGTATCTGAACAGATATCTTTTTTTATTATTCCGGCCCTGATTATTATGAATATATTCAGTCCGCAGGGGAAACCACGCTTTTCGGAACTGGGACGCCCTTCTACTAATGATATTGTTCTTGTAATCGTTCTTGCTATCTGTATCTTTCCGGTTACAAGTTTTACAGGAGAGTTAAATTCGCAAATGCATTTCCCTCAATGGCTTTCGGGAGTTGAGAAGTGGATGACTGATAAGGAAGAGAGCGCCGATAAGATTATTGATGTTATTACCAGTTCAGGGAAGTTGACAAGTTTATTCACAAATATTCTGATTATTGCTGTTTTGCCGGCTTTTGGAGAGGAGCTGATATTCCGGGGAGTTTTGCAGAAAGTGCTTTCAGGTTTCTTTAAGTCGGGCCATCCTGCTGTCTGGATTACATCATTCTTTTTCAGTGCAATGCATATGCAGTTTTTCGGTTTTCTGCCAAGGTTTATACTCGGACTTATCTTCGGTTATCTTTTTTTATGGAGCGGTACCTTATGGCTTCCCATGCTTGCTCATTTTATAAATAATGCGGTTTCAATCGGATGGGATTATTTTCACAATGGAGATAATACAGTCGATTCAGCCGACCCGGCTCTCTTAAAACAGATTCCGGGGATGATTATTCCTGTCCTTATAATGTCACTTATCCTCTGTTATTTTTACATGAAAAACAGGAGGGAACTTCAGGTGGAAAAAGACCGGGGAGAAGTAAATGAATCAGAAAGGCCGGGATCCTGAATTCAGAAACCGGCATCGGATACCTGTTCGCTTTTCCTGAGGAAATATTTAATTCCGTACTCTTCGTTACGCAGCTTACGATCCTCTTCAGGCAGCATTTTGTGACTGTTCTCAATTTCGTTCCATATCTGCAGGATCAACTCATCAGTTTCTTTTCGGAGTTCAACGTTTTT
Source organism: uncultured Bacteroidota bacterium (assembly GCA_903865465.1). Classification (GTDB taxonomy): domain Bacteria; phylum Bacteroidota; class Bacteroidia; order Bacteroidales; family VadinHA17; genus LD21. The sequence goes on along the minus strand of CAIPJU010000424.1, from coordinate 1,278 downwards.
TTCGATATGGTCGAGCGTTTTCTTTTCCAGGATGTTATGGTACGTCAGGGCTTCAAGGAAACTCTCAAATCTAACTTTCACCAACGCAATAGAAGGGTTGGTAACAGGGTTTCCTCCTTTTCTTACCCTAAACTCTTCTCCCTCAATTATCCGTCTACCCCAGCTTACGAGTTCATTCTCCGTATTTAATGCCGGTATAAGATTATCATCCTTTCCAATGTCGTAGTAAGTCCGTATTTCGGGAGGAAATTCACCCCTGAGAATTGCCATGTTCATCACTCTGATAAAATGAGTCAGATAGAGCCTCGCTTTTCTGATCACTTCGCAGTAGGTCTGGTTATATTTATTCTGTAGTAAAAGAGAATGGCGGTAGAGATGAATATTACTCTCAAACCTGGGAAGTAGTCTCTCAAGTTTCATTACCGTTTTAGGCTGAAAAGCAAGTTTCTGCGGTGGCAGCTCTTTGCCTTTATCAAGAGCTGTCTTCATTGCCTTAATACGGGCTGTATCAGTATTTGGAAGTCTACGGTACGGCATGATATTTCCGAAATTAAAAGGTACAGGTTAACGCACAATGCGAAGATAGAATATTTTGTAATTTATAATTTATTTTTAAGGTTGATTTTTTTTTTTAATCTAAGAGAATTAGAAAGTATCGGCTTGATTATTAAAGACTTTTTCAGCCAGACTCTGAACTGACTCTTCCGAAACCATTCTGCTTATTGAATCTCTTACTGAAGAATATTTTTCATGAAGGGGACAGGGATTGTTTTCATCGCATTGTTTCAGTCCGAATCCACATCCGGAGTATGACCGGTTGCCTTCAGTTGCCGAAATAACATCAATCAGCGGGAGATCAGGCTTAGATGGGTCAAAGTAAAATCCGCCTCCTCTGCCTTTCATCGATTCAAGGAAACCATTCCTGACAAGCCGCTGAAGAATCTTTGCAGTAAAGAATTGTGGCGCCTCGATCTCCCTGGAAACCTCTTCGGTCCCTGGTCGCTTGTTCTTCAGGTTCTGAAGCTTTATGTATAAAAGTACCCAGATAGCATATTCCGTTTCCTTGCTGAACACCTTATTAATGATTTGGTACGTAAAGGGGCAAAATAAACAAATTTATCGTAATAAAAAGACCTTTTGATCTAGTTATGAAATAAATGTACTATCCCTCTTCGCTTTAACTCCAATTTCTGATTAAGCTGCCTTTAATAACTTAAGGTAAAAACTTAGATTAGGTCTAATTTAAGTACAGGATTTCCTAAAATATGATACATGTAG
>CAIPJU010000423.1 GCA_903865465.1 uncultured Bacteroidota bacterium | reverse complement strand
GCCTCGATGGCGTAAGGGACATGGTCTCCCAGGAGTCTTTGTTTTGAGTAATATGACAGATAGCTTAAGGCCTTTTCTGTCTCTCCTGCAGCGAATACTCCCCTCAATGCGTATAAGGTTGACCTGTCCCAGAAGGTATCGGTCCCTGCCTGTGTCAGCAGGCCATCCTTTGTCCAGAGAAGAGGAGAAAAAAGTGCATCGATAGTCCCTTTTGATCGTTCAGGTATCCCTACTACAAGCGGCATGCAGATCCACGAACGTAAAACCGTATTCCCGTCATAATATCTGTATGTTTCGAATCCGCTTACTTTGGCTCCAAAATAGCTGTTTATGGCCTTTTTCAATTGCACCGACTGCCTCAAATAGCTATTCAGGAGTTCGGAATTTTTATTAATATCTTTCCCAAGAAAAGATGCTGAAATCAAAGCATCGTAGTAAAGTGATGAGGTGCAGAGGTTTGCCTTCCCTGAAGGAAACCGCCCCTCCAGTTCATCTGAGTCGGATGTAACGACACCCTCACTATTCAGTTTCCTGTGACAATACTCGAGGCACCATTCAATAAGCGGCCACAAATCTTCTGCTTCCTGACGGTTACCACGAACCAGAGAATAACGGGCTGCGCCATAGGCAATCATGGCAGCATCTCCCCTGTCGCCTGCCCCATCCCAGATATCCTTACCTTCGGCAATAATCGAACTTGGAATTGGTTTATATTCCTTATTCATAAACCTGGCAAAATGTTTGTAAGCGTTAAATGCAGCTTCATTTCCGGTTTTATATCCCAGGTATGGGAAAAAAGGTCCGACATATTCGGCCTGATCATTAGCCCAGATTGCCGCATAATAAGCCTCACCTCCAGGGCCATGCATCAGTCCGCCGCTTGTCCTGAAAATACTTTCTGATGCCCTGATCTTAGCAAAGGCAAACATCCTGTTAATGGTAGTATCGGGTGATTCAAAAAGCAGCGATTGCCACATTTCATTCACAAACTCAATCCTTGCAGCAAATTCCTTGCCTGCATCAACAAGCAATGAGGTCTGATTCTTTAAATATGCCTGAATATAAGAGTCGAAGCCGACAGATGCTCCTGGTTGAATTACAAAAGTACCACTACCAACAATTCCGGTTTCTATACTATAACTACCTTCCACCCCAGCTTCCGGATCAGTTCTGTAAATTGTTTTCATTTCAGGCACTGTAAGTGTCAGCGGTTTATCGGAGAGGTTCTTCAAAGAGTATCTTTCGCAAATCAGAGGCAGCGTTGTCGAAGGGAATATCGAACGTGTAACCTCAACCGGAACAGGTGATGCAAACTCGCTCACTATGGAAAGCGCCCCCTTAAGCGAGAGCGATTTCACCTTCTCAACCTGAAGAGTTTTTCCTTTTACGGTAAGGAGCGACAGGAAATCAATTGCATACCGCTGCATCAGGCTTGCATGGGTATTGTTCGGAATAGTCCTGAGCATCGGCCAGATCATGGAGCGTTCCAGAGTGAATGAACCGTCACTCTTCACTCCGTAACGCAGTACCACCGATACCTTTTCGCCGCTCATCTCAATATGATCATTATGTGGAATATCGTTCCCGACTTTCCATAAAATGGAACCATCAGACTGTATGTTCCATTTGGTTTGACCATTGGCTCCCGCATGGATAAAAACCAAGGCGACAAAGACAACTATTAACTTATTCATATTCTTTTATATTATCCCTGAAAAATTTGAGAATTTATTTAATCAGATCTTTTTTTTGTTGATCCCAATATTCAATCTCAATCGCAGGAAGTTTCCTTTTATAATCTTCAGCATCCCAGGCAATTCCAAGAAAAGAAACAAAATCTTCAAGCTTTTCGAGGCCGGCTTCTGCACGTCTCCTGTCAACATTTTCAGGATCCTCAAGAGGCGCAATATAATACTGACCACCAGAATGGCTACGTCCAAGCTGAGTGCCATATAATTGTTTCTTACCCTGTCGCAGAGCTACCCTGTCGGCCAGATATGCAAAATTACCCGGACTGGCATTTCCATTTTGAACTGCGGCTTTCATAAGCGGCAAATACCTGATTTGAGTCTTTAAATCTGCATGCTGAATAGCTAAAAACAGTGTGCGATTTCCAAGTGCACCTATCTTATCCGAGCCGAGCCATCCATATTTATCAAGAAGTTTCTGAACTCTGACCAAAGTTGCAGAATCATTCGCTTCAATCTTCTTCCAACAGATTCGCGCCGTGTCAGAATTAAATCCGAATTCATTTTCTTTCTTTTTTACTTCTACCCTCGACTTAACGTCGGCAAAATAGATTTGATATAATGTATCGGAAAGAGACTTATATTGAATTGTCTCATCATTTTCTTTGTTATTTATTAATTCAAGTAAAAGATCCCATCTTTTATCAGAATGTAAAACATTAAACCCGGGATTTGAGACCACATATCCCTCGAAGAGGAAATTGCTTTTCCGGACTACTTTAAATAATTGACTAAAAGCGGAGTCGGTTTCATTTCCTAAAACCCATGAACATGCAGCTATATATCTGTCATTAAGATAACTTTTTTCATTCATAATCTGAAAAGCATCAGAAAACACCCTGCCTGCTACTGAAAATTCTTTTCCTTCGTAAAGCTTGAGTGCCTTATTGACTAACTCTTTATATTTCAATTCGTTTTGCCCGTATGAAATATTAATTAGAATAAGTGCAGCCAGGGAAGTCGAAACTATCTTTTTAATCATGAATCCATTTTAGGTTCTGACAAAATTACCTGAATCAAATCTTAAACTATCTCTTAATGAATTCTGATGCTCCAATATCGAATCCAACTCCCTGAGGCAGAGCTGATCCAGCTATATCTTTTGAGCCAGGATCAATATTAAAACGGTTCTTAAGGTCCAATCCTCTGTTTATAAGTGGCGACCCTGCCATAAGGTTGAATGCTGCAAGATTTCCTGCGTTTAATTTCGAGGGGTCAGTCAAAATACATCCTGATGGATTCTGAAGGCAGGGGTTAATAAATACTCCGGCTAACTTCCCATCAATCATTTCATTATTAGTGGCTTTAGCCCATTCTGAAAGGTTATCATAACCTGCAACAGATGAATTACCTGATAGGTTCCAGTAGCAGTTTGACTGGAACAATTCCGAGACGAATTTCTGCCCGGGCATGATAAAGGCTCCGCTATAAACAAATATATTATTCCGGAATTCAAAACCGGGACAACTGTTTTCGACTGTGAAGGAATATCCTCTTTTAGTGGAGTTATAGAAGGTATTGTTATATACCTGGCATCTGCGCATCTTCATTTCAGGAGAACCACGCCAAATGGCAACCGATCCTCCGTTTAGTGAACCGTCATTGTAGCTTATGTTGTACCTTATTGTATTATTCTCCCAAGGTTTTGCATCACCGAACTCAAAGAGACCGATGCCTGCTCCCATGTTATTGTACGACAGACAGTACTGAATTACTGAATTTGAAACGCCACCGTCAAGGTCAAATCCTCCTCCATCCTTGGCGACCGGATTTGTTTTATTGTCATGCGAAATGCAATGCTGAATCCTGAAATCACTGCAATCCCATATCCAGATCCCTACCGGACCATTTCCTGTCCAGGGCATATCCCATCCGTTATTTGATGCTTCGCAGTATTCGATGGTTCCTCTTCTTACCGAAGCAGCGACGATTCCGTTACCACTGTGATTTGTCAGAGCAGTTGGATCACCAGGATTATTGTCAGTAGTACAGTAACCTATATAAATATCTTCGTTTTCAAATTTAAGTGAATCTCCTGCAGTATTTCCGGAGATGTGAATCCCCGCGAAACCATTATCATGGGCATGTACATCATTAATAATCATCGCCGAGCAAAGATTTACGTATAGTCCCGAGTGCTGGAAACCTGAAATTTCAATTCCGGTAAGTGCGATGTGGCGTGAGTGAGTAATTAGAATTCCGTCGGAGGAATTCCCATCCTTTCTGCCTATTCCTCTAACAATCAGATCTTTCAGGCTAACGAAACTGCATCCGTAAATATTAATGGCTGCTGTTTTGCCTCCATTGATGATTGCTTTTCCCTTACCCCAGGAGCCAATTGTAACTGCAAACAGCTCATTTCCTGAATCAAGGGAATCGAGTACGATAGCTCCTGCGAAGCTTGAGCCGCCTTCAAAGAGAATGCTGTCTCCGGGTTTGAAATGAGCGCTGTTTATCCGGGCAATACTCTTCCATGGCTTTTCCCTGAAGCCAGGGTTATTATCATCGCCGGATAAGCTTACAAAATAACTCCTTCCATGAGCTCCTTCTGATAATGGTCTGATACCATTGTGGCATCCAACGACTAAAATGAACAATATGACCGCTGGCAATAATGAAAATCTGACCATTTTATACCATGATTTAGATTATAACTGAAGAAAAACAACAACGCCGGAAGCGAAAAAGATTTATTCTTCCTGCTTCCGGCGCCAGAGTTTATAAGCAGGAACTACTTAACCGAGAACCTGTATATAGTTGTCGATTTGAGAGTTTCACCCGGATTAATAATTGTTGAAGGGAAATCGGGATGATTGGGACTATCGGGATAATGGCCCGATTCGAGGCACATTCCTGAACGGTATTCAAACACTTTCCCACCATGTCCTCTTTTTGTTCCGTCGAGGAAATTGCCTGTATAAAGCTGCATTCCGGGCTGGTCGGTTATTACCTCAAGCATACGGCCACTAAGAGGCTCATAAACTGTCACGTCAACTTCTTCCTTATTATCGAGGATGTAATTATGATCATAACCTTTACCGAGAATAAGCTGGTCATAATTCTCGCCAATTCGTTCACCAATTGTATGTGGCGTTGTGAAGTCAAAAGGTGTTCCTTCGACCTTCCTGATCTCACCGGTCGGGATCATGAATGAATCGACCGGGGTAAATGCCGACCCTTTCAAAGTAAGAACATGATCGAGAACGGTGCCATTACCGGCCCCGTGAAGGTTGAAGTAAGCATGGTTGGTAATATTAACAATGGTTTTCTTGTCGGTGGTCCACACATAATCCATAACGATTTCGTTGTTGTCGGTCCAGGTATATGTGATTGATGCATTTACTGTTCCTGGAAATCCCTCTTCCATATCCGGACTGGTGTAAGAGAATTTTACTGAAGGATATTTGGTGTTGGAGAGTACTTCTGTATTCCAAACCACACTATGCCATCCGGCAGGTCCGCCATGAAGTGTATTACGCCCATTGTTGATCGGTGTAGTATACTCCTTACCATCGATCAGGAATTTTCCCCCGGCAATCCTGTTGGCATATCTTCCAACAACAGAACCGAATGACATGTCTCCCTTGACAGTCTCATCAAAAGTATCGTAGCCAAAGGTGATGTTATCCTTTTTGCCATTCTTGTCGGGAACTTCAATCCAGTTTATCTTAGCCCCGTAATTCGTAAGCCTGATAACATTGCCCGGCTTGTTGGTAAGTGTAAGAAGGTAAACCTCTCTGCCATTTTGAGTGCCGAACAAATCCTTCCTAACCATATCTTTATGATTTACAGAATGGCTGCATGAAGCCAAAGCAACTGCAAGCATCATTAGTGATAAAATCAGAATCTTTTTCATTGATGTGTTTATATATTTATCTAATTATTAATATTTTCCTCTCAAATAATGAGTCCACTCCTTTTGTCAGCCATCAGTATTATTTGGTAATGAACTGCCAGGCGGGGAAACCTTCTTTATTAAAGAGGGATGCTTCAGCGCCGTTCCTCCAGCAAAACCTTACCGAAACAGGCTGAGCAACAAGAGGAGAAGAAACAACGATCTCATCATTGACTATCTCAGCTTTTGCCTTCACATATTTTCCATTGCTGCCTGCTATCTCAAAATCTTTCAATAAATTATCTTTTGCAACCAAACCGTTACCGGCGTTATCGAATTTAAGCCTGACTTTGGTTCCATCAATAACTGATGATTTGAATACAGGGCCTATACTCTGATTTTTCATCCCGTAATTATCATTAAGGGCAAGCATAGATC
>CAIPJU010000422.1 GCA_903865465.1 uncultured Bacteroidota bacterium | reverse complement strand
GTGTAAAAAACTATAAAAAGTAGCAGCCAGAATAGCATTATCAGGATAGTCATTTCTTTGTTTATTAATTGATATTTCCTGTTTTACGGGCATAGAAATTATATTCATCAATAGTTCCGTATTCAAATACAGCAAATTTGTCGAGAGCTTCCTTGATCTTACCTTTGCCTGAGATTTTATCTTCCAAAATTATTATCAACTCCCTGAATTGTCTGATAAAACCTGCAGCTCCGTTTACAACATCTGGTTCCATGCCTTCCACATCGAACTTTATAAGAACCCGGTCGTTCTCATTCAAACCGAATTCAGGAACCAGTGTGTCAAATGTCCTGAGCTCAGCAGGTATAACATTTCCGGTGGCTGATTCCACAATGTGTGAAGCACCGGTATTGACCGGATCAAAAGCAAAACTGACGGTTCTATTCGAGGCTCCCAGTCCTAAATTATAAGTCTGTACTTTTCCTGTAAGCTTATTCAGTTCTATGTTCTTTAGAAATACTTCGTAATTTGATTTTAAAGGCTCAAAAGAAATGCATCTTAAACCTTTGTTAGCCATAAGGATGGTAAAGTCACCAATGCAGGCCCCTGCATCTATAAAGACATTAAATTCCCGGCTGTGACCGATTACAAATTTTTTAACCTGCCATTCATAATAGTAATTCGCAAACTGAAAATCATTGGTATTCCTTCTGCAAAAAAAAGTCCCTATTGATGTATGGATAATCCTGTCATGGTTTATGGAGGCCCTTGTCAATAAATATCTGATACCTGCGAAAATCGAAACGAAATCTCCGAACTTCAGGTAATCATAAAAATACCTCAGGTATGTTAATAGTTTATTCATTGCTTTGGGACATGCTGAATATTAATTTTTGACTCAAGTTAGGTTAATATTTTGTAATTAAATCATCTTAAGTTCATTTCACCTTTCAATTCCCCGGTGCAGGATGGACAAAGGTAACTCCTAATTATTTTATTTTCGGAAAAAGTCAGGGATCTTATTCAAAACGTTACTCAGTTTTTTGATATAGCGTTTTGATTCGCCAACAGGCCTGAAATTCTTCCATTTTGTACGGTTTAGGTGCTCGTAGAATATTTCCCTGAAATTGGTAAGATTTTCATAGGTTTTATACATAGGTTTACGTCCGATGAAATGGATAATGAATGGATCGTCGCATGTGTCCGAAGCAAATGCATTCCATCTCTGATCAAGTTCCAGCCACCTGTTAGCCATTATTATATTCAAACCATACTGGTCGGGATAATTTGCATACTTTTCATTATTGGCAATACATTTAACCACCTTTGCAGCGCTATCTTCCTCCCTCCATTTTTTAATATTTACAATCAAAATTCCGGTATTGAAATACCTGGTATCAGGATCGAAGCCTAACTCCTTGTAATTTAAAATACCTCCCCACGAATTGCTGAATACCTTAAGCCTTGGGTCCATAACTGCAGCTAACATATTATCGCCCAGTTCTATATTCCAAAGCTCTGATATATCCTTCATAATAATCATATCTACATCTAGATAGATGATTTTGTCAAAGCGGTCGGGAATGAAATGAGGTATAAAAATTCTGGTATGGATGTTTTTCGGATAACTGGTCCTGTCGAAGGGTATTCTCATAGTATCGGGAATTGCCTCATCCAGAGGGATCCAGCTAAGATGAATTTTTCCCGGATCGAGCGAAGCAGTCAGTTTACGTCGGTTTCCTGCCTTTATCCCGTCGTCGACGATAAAAACTTCAATGAATTCATCACTTTTATGGTGAAACTCTATTGATTTTAAAAGGGCTGCAAGCAGAACAAGATAGTGATTATCGCAAGCAACTATTACCGCGATGGGAGAGGCTGTTTTCATACCAG
>CAIPJU010000421.1 GCA_903865465.1 uncultured Bacteroidota bacterium | reverse complement strand
GGCTATACATTGGAATCAGTTAAAATATATTCTATTGGATTGCAAAGTGATAATTTTGTAAAGGCCCTGGCAAAAATTTACAAACTAAAGTGTGAAAATCGATTCTCTAAGAAGCCTGTTGTAGCCTCTGCATTTTCATTATCTACAACACATATTGATTTAACAAAAAGCAGAGTTTATTTTAAATCCAAATTATTCCTTGAAGAGAATTCGGAAGACTCATATTGCGAAATTTTCTTCAACATTAATCTTGACAAGGGGATAATTGAATTACCTGAAAAAGATTTAGATTACAGAGAGAATTTGATCAAAGTGTTCACACGTTGAATTTTAAGATTACATCAGCTTCAACAAAAGTCTAAAAATAATCCGGGGTTTCGTACCATTAAAAGCCAATGGCAAGGCTTTAAATTTTCAGTCGCTGTGAAAGTTTATCTAACGCTTACAAGAACTCTATTTAACCTAAACCCTTAGATTAAGCAGTAATTGTACAGCCGACATCACAAAAAACAAATTCCCGTCTCCACCGTTTCTGAATTCACGATATCGAATTTGTATTCAACTCTCACAAATCATTAAGGATAATTCTGCTTTCTCTTTTTTGTTGTACGACAAATTATTTTTGATTATAAATACATATTTATTGTTTATCAATATATTTCATATATATTTGCCAAATAATTTTAAATATCAAACATTATGTCAAAAAAAGATGATTACATCCTGAAAACACTTAATGTAGTTTCATGGATAATTTTCGTTGGTGTCTGCATCGAAGCAGGAGGTTTTATAGTCAATACTTTCTTTACTTTATTGCTCGGCCCTGTTGGTGCTCATAAATTCTGGACGGAGGTGAATTTATCGGAATTGTATAATTACAATCAAAGCTATTATGTTACGGTATCATCCCTGATGATAATTGTAGCTGTGATGAGAGCGTTGATGTTTTACATTATTGTGAAAATTTTTTCCGAGAAAAAGCTCAATCTGTCACAACCATTTAATGAAACAATAAGAAGCTTCATTTTAAAGATTGCCTGGCTGGCATTAGGGATTGGCCTGTTTTCTTTTTGGGGTGCAAAATGCGCTGAAGGCTTTGTGAATGCAGGGGTAAAAATGCCCGGGATAGAGCATTTAAGGTTAGCCGGAGCAGATGTGTGGTTGTTTATGGGAGTTATTCTGTTGGTCATTGCCCAAATTTTCAGGAAAGGGATAGAAATACAGGACGAAAACGATTTAACCGTATAAGCCATGCCCATAATAGTAAACTTAGATGTAATGATGGCAAAGCGGAAAATGTCATTAAACGAACTCTCCATGAAAGTGGATTTAACACTTTCCAATCTTTCCATTTTAAAGACCGGAAAAGCAAAAGCAATCCGTTTTACCACCCTGGAAGCTATTTGTAATGCTTTGGACTGCCAGCCTGGTGATATTTTGGAATATGTTGCTGACTTACCAGGAACAACGACCCGCTAACGGCAGCTAAAAATCATTGGAGAAGATATTTATATAATATAGCATTAAGCCATTTAGTAAATACTTTGGCCAGGGCAAGTGACCTTGCTTCGAACTTCCCAACGATTTTTAGTAGTACCCTGTAAACTGGTCAAGTTACATGGAATGGTATAATTATTAGAGGTACATGAAATAAAAGGGAAGTATTTAATTGGAGAGCTATCCCGAAGGGATTTAGTTCAACATAGGCTATTGCAATTGCTGTTATTCGTGAAGGTTGAAACATTTGGAATCTTTACCTGCATTTGAGTTGGCTTGAATAGGCAGAACAATTTAATCCAGCACATGTTATGGCCTCAGCCGTCAGTGACAAGCCCCGACAAATCTATCATATCAACGAATGTTACCGGTTTCGTGATTACCTTTGCAAGACAAATCATGTAAATGCAATAGTGATGAATTTTAATCAATTATTTAAACAAATTTCACCGGCAGAAATCTTCGACAATGTATTCGCGTTTGTGGGAGAAGGTTTCCCGATTAAAGGTTTTCCGGTTATTACTGCGGGCAAGGAAGATAATTATAATTCCATGACAGCCAGTGGAGGAGGCTTGGGACTTTTTTTTAAGAAACCCACCACTTGGAGTCTTCTTCGAACGGACCGTTATACACTTGAATTGATTCAAAAAGAACAAACTTATACTATGTCTTACTTCCCGAATGAATATAAGGAACAAGTACTCTTTTTGGGAAGTAAATCTGGAAGAGATAGTGAGAAAATGAAAGAAGTTGATTTGACAAGTATTCAAACTCCTTCCGGGGATATGTCTTTCAATGAGGCCGAACTTATAATCGAATGTAAATTAACAGCACTTACTACGGCTGATCCCGGTGATTTTCATTCACAAGAAGCGAAAGACTATATAAACGAAGCTTACAAAGAAGAAAACGATTATCGCAAATATTTATTTGGGGAAATCACTCATGTTTGGGTTAAGAAATAAGAATAAGCCAGAATTATTACTCTACTGAGACAAATTCGCAATCCCAGGCAAATTATTACTACCGCTAACCTCATAAAGTGAGATTGAATAATACAAGGGAATCCACTATAAATTCAGTATCTTCGTACTGTGAAAAAGAGTTACAAAATAGGATTTGACCTCGAGATTGATGAGTTGACAAATTCGATTAGAAACGTAATCTCAGGGACAGTTTCTCTACTGATATTTCTATAATTACCAAGACTGACCTTAAAAGAATAACTCAAAAAGAGGGGTGGCAGTTTGATTGGAAACTTGAACTCAAACATCCTGAGAGAGACGTTTATAAACTTACAATCGTCAATAATCAGTCAATAGTCCAGGGACTAATAAGCCTTGGGGTAAAATCTGATCATGTATACACGCATCTTGTTGAGAGTGCCCCGTTTAATAAAGGAAAAACAAAACTTTATTCCGGGATACCTGGAAATCTAGTTGCTTTTGCCTGTAAACTTTCTTTCCAAAGGGGACATGAGGGTAATATAGCATTCATTTCCAAAACACAATTAATTGATCATTACATTGAAAGCTTAGGAGCAGAACATGTAG
>CAIPJU010000420.1 GCA_903865465.1 uncultured Bacteroidota bacterium | reverse complement strand
TGTTGGACACTATCTACCCACATCGGGAAGATAATCGACGCATTGTCCTCTAATAAGGGTTTAAACTCATTTAATTCAGAAAGTGTTTCTATAATTTTCATAACCTACAAATATACGAAAAATATTCGATTTTACCAAATATTTCTTAATCTTTTTTTCGAAATTGCAAATAATAAGGCAAATACAACATAACTGCTGGTAACTTCTGAGATGCGAACTTTACTGATTTAAAGTTAACCTCTTTTATCTTTTCCACACTACCAACAATCTGCCAGTCCAAATCAACGGTTGTAAAAAATGAATTGTGCGAAAGTTCCACATACGTAGATGAGTTCACTTCATAAACGGTAGAAGCGGGGTCATTTACTCTTTGGACAAAAAACCTTGTAATGTATCCAGCGTTATAATCGTTTTGATTAGGGGCAGGTAAATACACTTTAACTTCATTTACATTAAAGTCTCTTGATAATTTAGCTATATCCGTATATCGTGTCTTATCCATTATCTAAGCGGTATTGTGTTAATTCTGAGGTATAAGGGCTGAATTGGTTAATGATTCATCCAAAACTTTAGCGTTAAATTCACTTCCTATTTTGTTTTCATAAACTTTAAAATCTTCGGCAGGTGTTACATTGGCTATCTTAACCGTATCGCCTTTAAATACTTGTCTATATGCTCCTTCCACAACAGTTGTCCACATCATACCAGATAATACGTGTTTAATTGAACGTATCTGAAAGAATCCATTATCTTCAAACATCTTTGGTATACCTCTTACACAAAATTTATCACCACGTTTGAATCCGGAAATACCGTGAATGGTAAATTCAAAGGTTATTCCCATCAACGGAGTTACCTGATCCTTTTGTGTCGAATTATATCCTTCGTTTGCCATTTTGAATGATTCAAACGCCGCTCCATCAGCATATGCCCCCATATAGTTATTCTTAAATGGGTCATCGCCGGCTTGAACCGTTGTATTTGAAAATTCAACGTGAGGATACATTGCTATTTTATCAGCAATGTCTTTTAATAATTTTTCCTTATCGGTTGCAGTTTTTACTTCCAACTTTTTAGCTTCATCCTTATTAGATTTGGTTTCTCCCCCCTTTATAATACCATCGATTTTTTTCAAAATCAAATCCTCTTTACCAGCGGCAAATAGTTTACCAGAAGCATATGGCGGATTTGACATATTTTGACCGGCGCTCAATCTCCTACCAATAATTGAATTCACAATTGCTCCACTGATATCCATATTGAAAGATGCATCAATGAATATCGAGTTTATTCCCTGCAGTTCAAATGTATAAATTTCATCGCTAGTATGCTTTGTAGTAAAGTTGGAATCTATAATTTGTAATATCATATCCCCATCTTCCAATGGTTTTTCAAGCCCATCAATTTTAAATCCGTTTGGAGCTGGTTGAGCTTCTATTTGAAAATCCCACAATCCACCCACGGCAGATGACATACCATTTAAAATTTGATATAATGCATCTTTTATTAATAAATTTTTAGTTTCCAAAATACCTTTAACAAATTCCATATTTACATACAAATCATCCAAATATCCCCACTGTCCAATTGGCTTATCAAATCCCGGCATACCACGATACGGGTCAACGTATACTATAGTCTTATCGCCAGCTTTTCCTTTTACAATATCAATATCCATAGGAAATTTCACAACAACACTGCTTGTGCCATTGACAGTATTATCTATAAATTTATCCATTATC
>CAIPJU010000419.1 GCA_903865465.1 uncultured Bacteroidota bacterium | reverse complement strand
TTGCTCTTAAAACGGGAAAGAATTTCAATTTTTTCCTTTATTGAATGAGCTTCCTCGAATCTTAATTCATTGGAATATTTCTTCATCACCTCTCTTAGCTGGTCAATAACTGATGAAATATTACCCTTAATTATATCTTTAATAAATAAAATATTACCAGCATAGTCATTTTCAGTTTGTAATCCTACGCATGGTGCCAGACAATTTCCTAAATGGTATTCGAGACAAACTTTAAATTTTCCAGCCTTGATATTACTTTCGCTGAGGTTATTACTGCACGTCCTCAATTTGTACAGATGGCGAATAAGTTCAACAAGGGTTTTAACCATTAATCCAGAAGTATATGGGCCGAAATATGCAGAACCATCTTTTATGGTATTTCTTGTACTAAATACCCTGGGAAAAGGCTCTTTCTTTATACAAATCCATGGATAAGTTTTATCATCCTTCAGAAGAATATTATACCGGGGTTGATATTTCTTAATTAAATTATTTTCAAGTAGCAGAGCATCTGATTCGCTCTCCACAACAATATGTCGTATTATACTGGCTCGTTTTAATAATACTTTTGTTTTCCCCGATTGATTTTTAGAAAAATAAGATGAAACTCTCTTCTTAAGATTTTTAGCCTTTCCTACATATAAAACAATATCTGATGAATCAATAAACTGATAGACTCCCGGATTCTCAGGTAAGAATTCAACAAATGATTTTAATTTTTCCTCGCTGGAGATCATTTTATTTACCTGCCTGGTTTCAATATGAAGTGATTTTCAGAAAATTTCGATCCGTTTTTTTGAAAAATCCTTATTTTTAGTATTACATTGTTCCACGTGGAACATTCTATCTTCCTAAATACATTAAAAGGATGCTAACATCGTTTGGAGAAACGCCACTAATTCTTCCAGCCTGACCAATGTTTACGGGTTTTATCCTGTTTAGCTTCTGTCTTGCTTCTGTAGAGAGAGACAATAATTCTGAATAATTAATATCATCTGGCAATTTAAGATGCTCCAGCCTTTTAATTTTATCTGCTACTATTCTTTCTCTTGCAATATAACCATCATATTTAATCCTGATCTCTGCCGACTCAACAGATTCATTATAAAATTCACTATTCAACTCTTCAAAAAGAAAGACAGGATTTAATAAACTTAATAAACTATCCAATTTTATCTGCGGACGAGCTGCAATATTGATTGCTTTAACTTTCTGCAAAATCTCGCTTGTTCCTAATTCCAGAAGAAAATTATTGACAATTTCAGGCGAAATACTTGTTTCACTCAAAAAAGAGATTATTCTATTCACATTTCGTTCCTTTTCGTCAAGCATTGCTAATCTCTCTTTTCCTACCACTCCCAATTCATAAGCCTTCCGCGTAAGCCTTTCATCGGCATTATCCTGTCGTAATAAAATCCTGTACTCTGCCCTTGACGTAAACATCCTGTATGGTTCATCCACACCCTTTGTCACGAGATCATCAATCAGTACACCAATATAAGATTCATCTCTTCCCGGCAGCCAGAACTCTTCTCCACGTATAGCCAATACTGCATTAATTCCAGCCATTAATCCCTGTGCAGCTGCTTCCTCATATCCTGTTGTCCCATTTATCTGACCCGCAAAATAAAGGTTTTTAATAAGCTTTGTCTCCAGCGAATGTCTCAACTGTGTTGGCTGAAAAAAGTCATACTCTATTGCATATCCCGGTCTGAAAATTTCAACATTCTCCAGACCCTTTACTTTCCTCAAGGCCTTTAGCTGAGTCTCCAGTGGAAGACTACTTGAAAAACCATTTACATAATATTCAACGGTATTAATCCCTTCCGGTTCAAGGAATAACTGATGCTCAGTTTTATCTTTAAAAGTAACTATTTTATCTTCCACACTTGGACAATACCTTGGACCCCTTCCCTTAATTCTCCCGGTAAAGAGAGGACTAAACTTCAAGCCTTTCCTTAATTCCTCATGGACTTCCTCATTAGTATGAGTGATAAAGCAACTTAATTGATTATCCGGTTTTTTGCCTTCTTTCCTATATGAAAATCTTCCGCCTTCTGAATCTCCAAACTGTTCTGTCATTTGCGAGAAATCGATTGATCTACCGTCAATTCTGGCACTGGTACCTGTCTTCATCCTTTCTACCGCGAAGCCCAGACTTTCCAACTGTTCGCTTAAACCAAACGAGGCTTCATCTCCTGATCGTCCTCCCCTATTCTTTTCAAAACCTATATGCATTAAGCCGTTCAGAAATGTGCCATTAGTCAAGATAACAGCTTTAGAAAAAAACTTAGTTCCGAAAGACGTGACTACACCTCTTAATATATTGTCATCAACTATCAATCCTGTCACCTGCTGCTGCCAAATATGAAGATTATCTGTATGCTCGAGCACTTTTCTCCATTCAATTGTAAACATTTGCCTGTCGCACTGTGCTCTTGGACTCCACATAGCAGGACCCTTTGACCTGTTAAGCATCCTGAATTGAATCATGCTCCTGTCGGTAACCAGTCCGCTCATACCACCAAGTGCATCAATTTCTCTCACAATCTGACCTTTTGCAATTCCACCCATCGCAGGATTACATGACATCTGAGCCAGTTTTGTCATATCCATTGTAATCAGCAGAGTCTTTGCTCCCATTACAGCAGCAGCATGTGCAGCTTCACAACCTGCATGACCTCCACCTACAACAATAACATCGTATTCAAATTTCATTAATCCTTATCTGACAATTTAAAAAGCCACTTATCCTCTTCACCTCTCATCTCTAATCTTTCATCATCGCTCTTATCATCCATTCCAATTAAATGCAAGATACCATGAATAATTACCCG
>CAIPJU010000418.1 GCA_903865465.1 uncultured Bacteroidota bacterium | reverse complement strand
TCAACTTGCTCTCCGGTCTTTTCAGATCGAAGGAAGTTACTTCACAGGAGTGCTCTAAAAACGGAACTGTTATTATTTGGATTGAACCCGAGAAGGAACCAACAAAGCATATTTTTAATGATCTTCCCCTGCTAAAAGGAGAACTCAACGGATGGGGTGGAAAATTTTTCTTCCTTTCAGGCTCTGATAAGGAAAATGTAAACCTTAAATCGGGATTGCCACCTGATCTTCCCGATAATTCTCTCCTTGGCATTGATCCTGATTTTAAGCTGCTGAATAAATTCATTTCAGAGAATAAACTACAGCAAGTCAGCCTTCCTTACGTTATTGAATGTGATAACAAAGGAAATATACTGTTTACCTCCTCAGGTTACCGGATCGGCATCGGAGAACAGATTATCAGGCATTTAAAGTAGTTTCAGGTAGCTTTATCCGTAGCTCTGCTAACTATATCAGATTTTTTTTATGCCTCCAAAACCTTCGATGAAATCACCAGACCTTAATTGTTATTTTATCCCCCTCAAGGTTTACAAACGGACCAGCCACGTTATTTTGTACTGTTCGCATATTTCCTGAATAATCCCTGTCAATTGTCAAAACATTTCCGTCGGGATTATCAAACCGTGCCTTAGGGATTCTGGCCCTACCCAGAATTGCAGTGTTTATAATTTTTCCCTTTTGATTGTAATACAATTGATTAACATCAAAATGCAAAAACAGGCTTTCACCCTTCTCCTCAATGGTAATTGCGGGATTAAACCCGGCATCGGATAAAGCATTGATATCTTTCAAAGATTGTTTGGCTTCGAAGTAATAAAGATTATCTGCGATGAAGACCGGTAGTTTTGCATTGTCATAGGTTTCAAGTCCAGGTTTTGTGCCAGTATCCTTTAGCTCCTTTGCCCCAAATCCAACAAAAATATTATTATAATAGCGGTCATCGCCCGAGAGTATAGTGGTAAGTGCTGCAACATCGGTTGAATGAGGCAGGAAATAAGGAGTGAACCGATTAGGCTCAGGCCACATTTGAACCAAACCTGCAATCAGATTGTGCAAATAAGCTCCGCCTTCCGACATTGTGCTGATGGCACTTGGCGATAATAAGATATTGTTATCAACAATGAACGGACCATGGTTTACTTCAAGAAAGATATCTTCAAGATCATTCAGGTATATAATATTACCAGATACTCTGGTTCCCTGGGCCATCCAGTCAAGCCAGATACCTATTCCACAGTCATGGATTCGATTTTTTCCAATATAGGTATCAACTGCTGCATGGAATTTAATCCCTCCAATCTCGGCGCCCGAAAATTGTCTTTTGGACCAGATATTGAAAATATGGTTATTTTCTACCCTGCTGAATGCAGCGCCCATACTTCCGCAAATGCCTGTCTGCTCGCAGTTGTAAATTGTGTTGTTTCTTACAATATGTGAACCGATATACTCTTTATTCCAACCATTTCGGAGCACCCTGAACAGAACCTCAATGTAGTGTATATTGCCATCCCTGTTTACATTTCCACTGTCGGCGCTCCATACATTTTGCCCTGTGCCGCGTTCTTTGCCAAGGGTAACTCCTGAACATTTGGAGTCGTGGATAGTATTGTTCTCGATTATCCAGCCTTTGTTCCAGTTGGTAGAGATCATTCCAACCTGTTCGGCAGTGGGAGCGCCCCACTGAGTGGCAGCCTGGCTTATGTTGAATCCGTTTATTGTTATATAGTTAATCCCGGGCTTGTCGGGATAAAAGACTGTCCTCCTGGTACTGATTTCAACCAGTTCCTTATTTGGATTGAACTTGTGGAAATTGGCCCATATGACTGTATTACCACCTCTTTTTTCACAATACCATGTAAAAGTTGAACCGGCAGTATCAGCAATATTTTTTTTGGCAACAGGAATCATAACTTTGTCAAGGCACTCCATTTCATAGAGCGATTTGCCATTCAGGAACACCTCACCGGTATGATGGATTCTACCTTGCCTGTTGAACCAGTCGCCATACACAGAATCCTGATAGGGATTATAATTTCCGAAAAATGTATTGGCAATTATCACTTTCCAAACTTCCCCGCCTGTTTTTTCCCATGAATTTATAATCTCTGAACCCTTAAGCTCAACCCTTTCACCAGGGGCTGCCCTGTATACAATCCTACTTATGTCGCTTTCTCCTCCTCTTATCGGATTAATCCATTCCCTGTAAGTTCCGGAATGAACTGTTATTGTATCGCCAGGGAATGCATACCTGACTGCGCAGGAAATAGTTTTAAACGGTTTTAAAGCAGAACCATCAGCTGAATCGCTACCTTTTCCAGAAACATGGTATTCTTTGGCAGAAACCAAAGAAGTACAAAACAATATCAGAATCAATAGATAGAAATTCAAACTCTTCATTTTGATAATTGTTAAATTATTTCTCAGCTATTTTTTATGCGGATAAAGGAATAAACACCATCTAAAATATAATTTATTTACTTAATCCAAAGATCATTAATATTTTGGTCAATCAAGCCTCCGAGCCTCTCAATTGTGTGAGATAATAACGTAATCAGGATTTAATTAAAATCAACAATTTCATTTCAGTGATATTTTGAGACCTCATTGAAAAAAGCATATCTTTACTGCGTTATGGTGTTGCAGTGAAAGAAAATCTCTGCAATGAAGAGGGAACACGGTTTGAATCCGCGACAGTACCCGCTGCTGTGATGCCCGATCGTAAAACGATGATGGCTTTTTGAACTACCTGCCACTGTGATTATCAAAATCATGGGAAGGCTTCAGAAAACCGGGATAAGTCAGAAGACCTGCCAGAAACAAACTAATTCAGAGCTTTCGGGAAGAAAAGCACGGATTGCACTATGGATCCTTTTTACAATTCCCCTCGTCAGCTTTGCATATATTTCTGAGTTTGAATGATTTATTTTTTGACCGCGAGAGAATGAGCAGTTTTTTTGATAGTGCCTTCACAATAAAGTCAATTAGAGTAATCTTCCTGATAACTGCTTCATTATCTTTCGTTAAGCTAAACGGTCAGCCTTACTTTAAAACCGACACAATTAAAATTAATGAAGTTGTGATCTCAGCGAAGAACCTCCCAATCACCGCTTCTCCATTCAAAACTTACAAAATCGATTCGTCCGCAATAAGAATGAAGCTCAGATTCGGAATCACGGACCTGATCTCAGAAAATACCATGATCAGTTTTAAAAGTTATGGCCCAGGCGGAAGTTCTACTATTTCGGTACGCGGAACTGGTGCCAGCCATACGCCTGTTGAATGGAATGGCATAAACATTAATAATCCAATGGTTGGACAGGCAGACTTTTCTCTCCTTCCCGCCGAGATAGCTGACGGCCTAAGTATTAATATAGGTGGAAATTCAATGAAAATAAGCAGCGGAGGAATTGGCGGAATTATTGATATAGAAACTAAACCTGATTGGAACAAAGGAACAAGGATTAACATCTCCCAATCGGCCGGGAGTTATGGAACTTATTCCTCATATGTTGGAATAAGGTGCGGAAGTTCTGAATTTCAAACTAATACTAAGGCTTATTACCATTCTTCCTTAAATGATTTCAGATTTCTAAATAATGAGGCTTTCTCCAAACCCATGTGGGAATCAATGAAGAACAACAATTTTAATGACAGGGGAATTCTTCAGGAAATATATTACCATCGCTTAAGAAATTCTCTTTCAGCCCGAATCTGGTACCATTCTACCCGAAGAAATATCGCTGGTACAATGCTCGATCTTCAACCTGATGCGGGTGAAAAACAGGAAGATGAAGCCTTTCGTTCCATGGTTTCGTACAATACGCAGAG
>CAIPJU010000417.1 GCA_903865465.1 uncultured Bacteroidota bacterium | reverse complement strand
GAGGATTCTCCAGAATCTGTCTTATCTTTTTTATCCATTTGTCAAGTTCATTTTCCTCAGTCTCATCCCCTTTGTACTTCCAGTGTGCTGCGTAACCCCGTTCCGCAATTTCATCCATCCTTTTACTTCTGATCTGGACTTCTACCCATTTCCCGTCGGGGCCCATCACTGTTACATGCAGTGCCTCATACCCGTTTGGTTTGGGCCTGCTTACCCAGTCACGAAGCCTGTCAGGCTTTGGAAGGTAATAATCGGTAATAATCGAATATATATTCCAGCATTGTGTTTTTTCCTGAACCCCGTGAGTGGACTCAAATACAATCCTCACGGCAAGAAGGTCGTATACCTCTTCAAATGGAACATTCTTAGTCTGCATCTTGTTCCAGATGGAAAAAATTGATTTCGGCCTGCCATTGATCTCGAAAACAAAACCAGCATGCGACAGCTTTTCAATAATAGGTTCTGAAAACCTGTTTATCATCGAAATATACTTCTCTTCACTATGCTTCATCTTTACCGAAATCTCCTCATAAATCTGAGGCTGGCGGAATTTGAAGCTCAGATCTTCAAGTTCACTTTTTATAGCATATAAGCCGAGCCGGTTGGCAAGAGGAGCATAAAGGAAGATGGTTTCGCCGGCAATCTTCATCTTTTTATGTTCCGGCATCGAATCGAGAGTCCTCATATTATGAAGACGGTCAGCTATTTTTATCAGGATTACCCTTACATCGTCGGAGAGTGTAAGAAGCATCTTCCTGAAGTTATCAGCCTGAAGCGACGAAGAGTTATCCTTATTGTAAGTTCCTGAGATCTTTGTCAGACCATCAATCAGAAGAGCTATTTTGGGACCAAATTCCCTTTTGATATCATCGAGTGAATAATCAGTATCCTCAACAACATCATGAAGAAGAGCTGCTGCTATTGACTTTGCACCGAGGCCTATTTCGCGGTTTACAATTTTTGCAACTGATATCGGATGGATGATATATGGTTCCCCCGATTTTCGTCGCATGTTCCAATGAGCCTCATTGGCAATCTTGAAAGCTTTGTCAATCATCTCCTTATCGCCATGCTTGTTGCATCTCAGAAGATTATCTGTAAGCGAATTATATTCCGATTGGATATAACTTATGTCGTCATCATCAAAAATATCCTTATTACCCATATACTCACATCAACATTTGTGATCAACACAAAGATAATCCTTCCAGTAATATCTTTTCATTTAACATGCAATATTGATCCCATTCATAACATCTAACCTTTTGTTTTATCTAATTGGGATTATTAACAATTAAAACCTGTTCTCCTTCCTTTATTCTTTGACTTAAAGAACTATTTTAGTTTCTGTTTTTTGCTCAAAATAAAAAGTAATTAAAACAATTTTAATATGGGAAGCTATTTAAACAACCATCTCATTAAAGATGAGAAAATCGTTCACGAGTCAAAGTTTCACTGGGTTATATTTCTCTCGTTAAGAGGAATTTTTACCCTTTTTATCGTTCCGTTGATTGAAAGAAGACTCTCTGAATTTGCAGTCACAAACAGAAGAATTGTAATAAAGACAGGCTTTATTGCAAGGAGGACTGTTGAAATGAACCTTTCGAAAATTGAAAGCGTAAATGTTGATCAGTCAGTTATGGGACGCATATTGGGATATGGTACCCTGACGATTATCGGAACCGGTGGCACTCGTGAAATCTTTAATAATATTTCAAGGCCCCTGGAATTCAGAAAAGCTTTCCAGGAGATGTGCTGAAGCTGGTTTTGGACTTGCCTGCTTACCTTAATCTATTAATGCTTCTTTAAAACTGTAACTGTTCCGGTTCTTGTTATCTTTCTTCCTGTTGGCGTTGTTACCTTCAAAAACCACAAATAAACATCCTCAGGAAGGCCTGAACCATTCAACGTGCCATCCCACGATTCATTGACATCTTTTGATTCGAAGATCGTCCTGCCAAGGCGGTTGCTTATAATAAGCATATAGTCTTTTGGTGTAAAAGAGAGAACCGGTTTAAAAAGATCATTTATCAGATCATTGTCAGGTGTAAAAAGGTTCGGGACTGATATAATTTCAGCAGGCTCGGTACACACTGATTGTGATTTAGACTGACCGGCCACTCCATAAGGATTGCCCGTTTCGCGAGCATTTATATAGAAACAAACCTCTTTACCTGTTACACTGTACATTAAATCTTTGTAATTAAGTCGGAAAGTAGTGTCAGCAGCAGGAATAATCTCCTTTTCAACGAATCCGCTGCCGGTATTTACATAAAGCGTATAGCCCGAATTGGTCCCGTTCCATTTTTTGTATGGATTCCACGACAGGATGAGATCGTTTTCAACTTTTCCAACCGACAGAACAATATTTGTTGCTGTATTGGATACAAGAATGGGAATTGTGCAACCATTATTAGTTGATAACCTGTAATAATAGATTGAATCAACAGAGGCGCTATTATCAGTATAGAGAATATTCCCTGTTGATGATTCTATGAGAGATAGATTCTGATATTGATCCCTATCAGCTCTTTTCCTTTCCAATAAAAAGTGGCTGATTTCGGAGTGAGGATCGTAGGTAAATGAGAGTGAAATCTTGTTTTCATCAGAGACTGTTGCAAAATCTGCGTTTATCCACTCCGGAGGAATCTTCATCTTCGGGGTGATACAGG
>CAIPJU010000416.1 GCA_903865465.1 uncultured Bacteroidota bacterium | reverse complement strand
TTATAATTTGTTCTACTCCGGCTGTGTTGCTGAAAACATAAGAAAAGCAGAATTGTGATGATATATATGGCCTGTTTTATATTCTTTTTTACAATTCTTCAATTGATTATTGCTCTTGTCAATATTATTTTTTATCCAAAACTTCCTGCCGGAACCCTTATTGAAAGACCTCTTGTTTCCATCCTTATTCCCGCAAGAAACGAGGAAAAAAATATAGGCAACATTCTGGATGATATTCTGCATCAGGATTACACTGAAATAGAAGTTATCGTTTTTAATGATATTTCTACTGACCGGACTGCTGAAATTGTCAGGGAATATGCTTTGGCTGACGGAAGAATTACTCTGACAGATTCTGATTTTCTTCCGGAGGGATGGCTTGGCAAAAATTGGGCATGCCAGTCATTATCCAAAAAGGCAAAAGGCGATTTCCTTTTATTTCTCGATGCTGATGTACGAATAGGCAATGAGTTAATTTTAAATGCTGTTTCTTTCGCAAAAAACTTCAAATTAGCCCTGGTATCAATTTTCCCAAAGCAGATTATTAAAACTATCGGCGAAAAAATTACGGTTCCAAACATGAATTACATTTTACTCTCACTGCTGCCTCTTATTCTTGTCAGGAAATTGGGAAATCCTTCCATCGCAGCTGCCAACGGGCAGTTTATGTTCTTTGATTCCCGGATCTACAAATCCATGCAGCCTCATTTA
Source organism: uncultured Bacteroidota bacterium (assembly GCA_903865465.1). Lineage (GTDB taxonomy): Bacteria > Bacteroidota > Bacteroidia > Bacteroidales > VadinHA17 > LD21. The sequence goes on along the minus strand of CAIPJU010000416.1, from coordinate 8,796 downwards.
AAAATGAAAAACAATAAGGTTGAAGATATTGGGATTTCACGCTATCTAAAGAGTGAGAAACAAAGAATTGCCTGTCTTGTTGGTGATAATACCATTCAATGCAGAATGTACAATGGTTTCAACGATGCCGTAAATGGTTTTTCAAAAAATGTAACTGCTTTTTTTGGAAATTCATTAATTCTTGCATTGGTATTCTGGTTTATTACAAGCTTTGGATTCCTGTTTGTTCTGGTTGAACTGCCATTATATCTCTTCATAGTATATTTGGTTACCAGCATAATATCAAGGATAGTGATTTCAAGGGTAAGTGAACAGGAAGTAACTGAAAATATTTTCCTGATAATTCCAATGCAGATATCCCTTGGCTTATTTATCTACCATTCCTTCATGAATAAAAACATTAAAACTTTTCGATGGAAAGGCAGGGATATAAAATAATACCAATTCTGCTGTTATGCTTCAGCTTAAACGTAAGTGCCAGTTATAAAACTGATATTTATTCGGCTTATGTCAATAATAAAATGGCTAAATGGAAAGAGCTTATTGACGCTATGGAAGCTTCAAAAAAGGGGGATAATGATTTTTTACAAGAACTGGTAAATTATCAGTATGGCTACATAGCCTGGTGCATTGGCAACAAAAAAAATGATGAAGCCAGTAAATACCTCGATCAGGCCGAAAAAACCATTTCAATACTAGAGAAAGATCGTAAAAACCTTTCTCTGGTGAATTCCTACAAAGCAGCTTTCTTTGGATACAGGATTGGATTAAATAAACTGCTGGCCCCTTTCATTGGATTTAAGAGTGTTAATTGTGCAAAACTTGCCATTCAACTTGATAAGGAAAATCCCTTTGGATACATCCAATATGCAAATATCCAGTATTATATGCCTGTTGTATTCGGAGGATCGAAGAGAGAAGCACTTGAATATTACCTCATTGCTGAAAAGTTAATGGAGAAGAATATAAACTTGATAACTGATAACTGGAATTACCTTTGTCTGCTTATAGTTATTGCCCAGACATATTCTTATTTGGGTGAATATCAGCTTTCTATTTCCTTCCTTGAAAAGATATTGAAAATTGAGCCTGATTTCGGGTATGTTAAGGATGAATTGTACCCTGAAACAGTAAAAAAAATGAAAAAGTAGAAAAATGACAAAAAGCGTTTTAATTGTGGGTGCCGGTCTGGGTGGTCTGGCAACAGCTTTACGGCTTGCCAAAAAAGGGTATAAAGTCGAAATTATTGAAAAGAACAGTAATGCGGGAGGCCGTCTGAACCAGTTAAAAAAAGATGGTTTTACCTTCGATACAGGACCAAGCTTCTTTAGTATGTCATATGAGTTTACCCAGTTTGCAAAGGATTGTAATATAACCCTCCCGTTTAAATACTTTGCTCTTGACCCTTTATATACGGTAAACTTCAGAGGAAACCCCAAAACCTACTTTTTATATAAGGATATACATAAGCTCTCAGAACAGTTCACTGATGTTGAACCTGATTTTGAGAAAAAGATGATCAGGTATCTAAATAAAAGCAAACGGCTTTTTCACGATTCTGTGGACGTTGCAATAAAGCAAAACTATGACTCCCTGTTTGATTATTTCATTAAGCTGACAAGCGTAAACCCTGTGCACATGCCTGTTCTATTCAGGAATTTCTGGCAGCAGGTTTCGAAATATTTCAAATCGGAAGATGCAGTCCAGATATTGACACTTGTGGCATTTTTCCTCGGGAGGACACCATTTGACACTTCAGCTGTTTATACCTTGCTCTCCTATACCGAGTTCATGCATGATGGCTATTTCAATGTAGAGGGTGGAATGTATAAAATAATAGAGGGCCTCCTCAGTGAACTTGAAAAAGAGATGGTTTCCATTACCTATAACACTGAAATTAAGGATTTTATTGCAGATGGTAAAAATCTGAATGCCCTGGTAGATCAGAATAATAAAAAATGGAATGCCGATATTATTGTAGTGAACTCCGATGCCGCAGTTTTCAGAGGAAGGGTATTCAAAAGGGCTGAGTTTTCGGAGAAAAAGCTTGACAAAAAGTCATGGACAATGGGGCCATTGACAATCTACCTTGGTCTTAAGTGTAAGCTGCCAATGGTTCATCATCATAACTATTATCTTGGCGACAATTTTAAAGAGTATGCCAGAAAGGTTTTTAAAAACCCCGATTCATTACAAAAACCCTATTATTATGTAAATGTTTTATCGAAACATAATCCCGATTGTGCTCCAAAGGATTCTGAGAGCCTCTTTATTGTCTGCCCGGTTCCGGACCTTAGGTATAAACCCGACTGGAGCGACCGTGATGCTATAGTGGATAGCATCATTGAAGATTTTTCTATGAGGATTGGCAAGGACATTAAATCCGAGATAGTATCAAGAACTGTCTATACCCCTGAAGAGTGGCAGAATCAATATAACCTCCATCGCGGAAGCGGCCTGGGATTATCTCATGATATGCTTCAGATTGGGGCATTCCGCCCCAGGAATTATGACGAAGTCTTTAAAAATGTATTTTATGTGGGAGCCTCAACAATTCCGGGGACGGGTCTGCCGATTGTTATGATCAGTTCCAAACTGGCCGCAGAAAGGGTTGAGAAATATAGTTCAGGAACTTCTGTTGAAAAAAAAGGTATCTGAGATTGGAATAAATGGAGATTTAAATTGTCTTTATACTATTAACAAATCTGCAGTAATCTGCAAATGATAAAACAGAACAAAATAAATTAATATCCAAAACAATGTTAAAAAGAATATTGATTTCGCTGGCATTGACATCTCTCTTTACAACAGCCTGGGAAAATGCAGATGGCCAATCCAAAGACCCCTTGCTTTTCCCGAAAGATAACTTCACAGTTGAAACCAGGACGATAAAAACGTCTACAGGTGAAACGAAGGTCACTTATCATTCTTACATGCACATCCTTTATGTCGCAAAACCTGTGGACAAAGATTATGAGAGCATGAACGTCAGTGTACCGGTTAAGATCAATGATGTAGCAATCGATGCCTCAAATGCTCCAATATTCTTTGCAATTGGCGTTGGGGGCTATATGTCGGTTAACAATGCAGGAAACGGTGGTGGACCGCGTGGTGGCCCCGGGATGGGAGCTCCACCTGCAGGAGGTCCCGGAGGACAACCCGGAGGAATGCCCCCAAGAACAGGAGCACCGGGAGGCATGCCTCCAATGGCCGGAGCAGCAGGAGGAATGGGACCATCAACAAGCAGGGCTGATCTGGCTCTGGCTGCAGGTTTGGTTGTTGTGACACCAGGATGCCGTGGACGTGATAATAAAGCAGCCGACGGAACCAATTACGGCAAAGCTCCGGCTGCAATAGTCGATCTGAAGGCTGCAGTTCGCTATATACGGTACAATAAAGGCATCCTTCCAGGCAATGTTGAAGAGATTTTCTCAGTAGGATGCAGTGCTGGTGGCGCAATTTCCTCTCTTCTGGGCACTTCCGGCAACAGCCGTTTGTACGATCCTTACCTGAAAGAAATCGGCGCTGCCGATGCTAACGACAATATATTCGGCTGTGTCGCTTACAGTCCAATAACTGATTTGGAAAATGCCGACGGTGCTTATGAATGGATGTATGGCACCTCTCCAACCAGATCCGGACTTGTTGATCAGGATTTATCAAAACAGCTGAAAGCTCTGTATGAAGATTATCAATTGTCATTGAAACTCCAGGGAAAGAACGGCTTTGGATTCCTGACCGCTGAAAACTATGGCAAGTATCTCCTTCAGGATTTCCTTATTCCTTCTGCCAATTTATATTTGAAAAGTCTCACAGAGGAGAAACGCAATGAATACCTCGCCAAAAACAAATGGATTACCTGGACCGGCAAAGGAGCCGCATTTGAATTCCAGGATTATGTTACACATGTTGGCAGGATGAAAGGCATGCCAGCCTTTGATGATTTTGACAGTAAACAGCCCGAGCCTGATTTATTCGGTAACAAGACCATTGATTCAAGGCATTTTACCAATTTCAGCCTGCAGCATGCAAGCGGCAATAAGAATACACTTGTTGAAAATGATGTAAAACAGCTCGTGAACCTGATGAATGCGAACTATTTCATCAGACAGGACAACAAAGGATGTGCAGGCTACTGGTGGCTAAGAAACGGCTCAAGCGACAACCACACTTCACAGACAGTAATGGTAAACCTGGCTACAGGTCTGGAGAACCGGAATAAGAATGTGAATGCAGCTCTTTTCTGGGACGGAGGACATTGTGCCGATGATGATCCGCAAGGTCTGGTTCAATGGATGGTAAAAATCACCAACTATTCCATAAAAAACTAAAAATGAAATTATTGACAAATCCGAAATCCGCAATCCAGAATCTAAAATCCGCTATTATTATAATTGTATCAGAATTAATATACCCTACAGTAACTACCTTCTAAATTCAGCCTCATTAAATGGCCGTTTAAGGTGAGCTCTAATACCTTAGTTTAAATATGAAAAAGATTCTTTTTTTGTTAATCGGAATATTGATAAGCTCTTCAATTATCGGACAGACACATCCGGACTGGATTAAGAAATCAGTTTTTTATCAGATTTATCCATCTTCATTTCAGGATAATGATGCTAACGGGATCGGTGATTTAAAAGGTATAGAGTCGCGGCTTGATTACATTCAGTCGCTTGGAATAAATGCTGTCTGGCTAAACCCTGTTTTCAAATCCGCTTTTCAGGACGGGGGTTACGATGTAATTGATTTCTATCAGGTTGATCCGCGATTTGGAACGAATACCGACCTTGTAGAACTTGTAAATCAGATTCATAAAAGAGGCATGCACCTGGTTCTGGATCTTGTTGCCGGCCATTCATCCAACCAGAACGAATGGTTTAAACAATCGATGCAGGCAGACACCAATTTGCGTTACAGCAATTATTATATATGGGCGCCCTATAAGCCCAATGATTTAAGCGAGCAGGAAGCGTCCCGCTGGGTTGAGGCCAATGCCCCGAGAGGAAAATATTATATCAAGAATTTCTATGACATACAGCCAGCCCTCAATTTCGGCTATGCAAAGCCAAATCCAAAACATCCATGGGAACAGCCGGTTGATGCTCCAGGCCCTCAGGCAGTAAAAAATGAACTTAAAAATATCATCACATTCTGGCTTGAAAAAGGGGTTGACGGCTTTCGTGTTGATCTTGCCGCCAGTCTTATTAAGAACGATCCTGACAAATCTGCCACAATAGCCTTATGGAAAGAGCTTAATGGCTGGTTTGATAAAAAATTTCCCAACGGTGTGTTAATAGCTGAGTGGTTCAATCCAAAACAGTCAATCGAAGGCGGTTTTGACATAGATTTTCTGCAGCCTGGTCATCTCTTTTCCCCGTTCCAAAGAGGTCAGAAAGTACCTGCCAAAGTTTATTTTGATAAAGCCGGTGAAGGTGAGCTTATTAAATGGTACAACGATTATAAAGATCAATATGAAAGCACCTTAAACAAAGGATATATCTCTTTGCCTACAGGCAATCATGATTCTCCCCGGATTGCAGACTCAAGTCGCAATGATGTTAATCAGTTAAAAGTCGCAATGACATTTCTGCTCACTTTGCCAGGTGTTCCTTTTATCTATTACGGTGACGAAATTGGAATGAAATATATCCCTGGTTCTCCTGATGTTGAAGGCAGTCGTACCCGTTCGGGCACCCGTACTCCAATGCAGTGGGATGACAGTAAGAATGCCGGTTTCACCCTTGCTGAAACAAAAAAGATATATATTCCCCAGGATCCTGATCCCAATCGTCCGACTGTTGCCAAAGAGGATAAAGATCCTAATTCACAACTAAATTATGTAAGGAAATTGCTTACTCTTCGGGCATCTTCAACAGCCCTTGGGAATGATGGGGAATGGAAATTCATTAGTGACCCTGCTAAGCCTTACCCAATGATTTATATGCGGTCAAAAGGAAGTGAGAGATATCTTATCCTTATTAATCCCTCAGGCAGTAAGGTAAAAGCTGAATTAAGCAGTATAAATACAAAAAAGGCAATTTATGTATTCGGGACATCTGAAAAATGCGTTTACAAAATCGGAAAGGGAACAGATATGATCACTTTACCGGCAGTTTCAGCAGCTATTTATAAAATTGAATAGCTGAAAATGTCAGGCATGATATGTAAAATTTTAAAAGAAGAAAACTTAACCTTATTAAATCAGAAACTTCTTAAGAGACATGCTTCGGCAAGCTCAGCAGTAAAGACAAAAGGCTAAAGATAAAAGGGTCAGTATATTATGTGAAGAAGGCACAAAAAAACTTATGATAAAATTATCTATCTGGTTTGTAATGCAATAAGGCTGGTAATCCTACTCGCAACTCAAGGACTCCACAGGATTCCTTACAGCTGCCCGCTGGCTCTGCCAGCAGACAGCCACCATTGCAAAAACATATGATATTAATGGCCCGGCAAAAAAGGTCCAGATTGGCATGGGGGTATGGAAATAGAATCGTGAAAGGAAGATCTTCCCCGGAAGAAAAGCCAGAGGTATCGCAATCAAAAATGAGATAATCAGCCATTTGGAATAGTTTTTAAGCAACAGACGCATAATAGAAAAGTTTGAGGCTCCATTCACCTTTCTGATTCCGATTTCTTTGGTCCGTCTTTCTGCTGTAAACGATGCAAGGCCGAATAATCCAAGGCAGGCCAGTAATAGTGCGATAAAGAAAGCCAGACCCACCAGGTTGGAGGTCCTACTCAAGCGTGAATAATCAGGAAGATCTCCGAAAAGAAGAGGCTGAAATGGAATTTCTGTCTCATAATGTTTGTAAACTTTGCTGATTTTTTCAACAATTTCATGATAGCTTCCTGAAGAAAACCTGACAAGCAGATTATCCTTGCTTTCTGAATTTAAGGAGATGATCGTCGGAACCAGGGGACCTGCAAGGTCAATCGTATGGAAGTCTTCAAAAACTCCAATGACTGTACCCTTCTTCCCTTCAACAGTAAGTGATTTCCCGAGGGGATCCTTATATCCAATCACATTTGCGGCAATGTTATTAATAAGATAGCAGGCAGAATCAGCCATAAAAGATTTGTCAAAGAACCTGCCTGCAGTCATTTTGATGTTTATAACCTTATTATAGTCAAAATCGGTACTGACAGACCAGAAATGCAATTTCTCCTGGTTCTCCTTACCCTCCCACGTTACTTCATTAGTAACTCTGGCCCCGCGCGTCGGGATGCAGTTTGTAAAACTTGCTGCCTCAATACCCGGTATCGAAAGCAAATCAGTCTTCAGGCTCAGCTCATGATCCCCGAGGCTCTTAGTACTATTAATTATGATTAGTTTCTCTTTTTCAAATCCAAGGTCGAAGTTGCGCATATACCTATCCTGAACCCTGATTATAAGCATACAGATTATCAATACAACAGGTATCACGAACTGGAATACAATGAGGCTCTGCCTTAAGAAGGAGTAGCTCTGGCCGGTAACAATTTTAGCCTTTAATATTGAAACCGGATTTGACGATGACAAAAATAATGCGGGTAGTAATCCCGAAAACAAAGCCGTAAACATAGCAATCAGGATGAAGGCGAGAATGACACTGAACTCTGAAAACCGCAGGTGAATATCTCCTTCAAACATAGCATTGAAGCCAACCAGAAGAAGCCTGACAAGAATAACGGCGAAAAACATACTCGTCAGAATGAGAATAAAAGTTTCTCCAAGAAACTGCACTATTATTGACGATTTTGATGCGCCTGCAGCCTTTTTTATTCCAACCTCACGATAGCGCCTTATATTGAGGGCAATGGCAAGATTTAAAAAGTTGAAACAGGCAATTATGAGAATTGCGAATCCAATGCTGCCAATAATAACTACATTCTGCATCTCTTTCCAAACCCTTTTTTCGCCGGCATAGGAATAGAGGATCTTTTCCTTAAGCGGGAACAGAAACAATTCCTGGTTTAAAGTAGTTTCCTGTTTCTTAATTAAATCCTTTATCCGTGAATTGACCTTACTCACATTTGTATTCTCCCTGAACAATCCCCAAATCTGGCATGCCGACGCTCCTGTTTCATTTGCCCAGCCATTAGCAAGCAGGAAATGTGAAAATGGAATTACAAAATCGAATTGAAGCAGCGATTGTGAAGGGACATCCTTCAGTACTCCCGAAATCTTATAAACTTCCTCTTTTTGATCATCCTTGAGGGTTATCATTTTACCGGTACAATCGGCCGTTTCAAAAAGCTTCTTGGCCGTTCGTTCTGAAATAACAATTGAATTAATGTCGGATAACACAGTTTGAACACCGGTTGAGGCAAGAGGAAAAGAAAACATATTAAAAAACTCCTCATCGGCATAGATGCCATTTTCGTCAAATGATTTGTCTCCCGCCGAAATAGTATAGCCCCGGCTTGCAATCCGAACAAAGGATTCTATTTCGGGGATATTTTCTTTCACTACATCTTTAAGTGAAGCTGAGAGGGGTTCTTTAAGAAAGCGGTCACCATTAAAATAAGTCACCATTGCTTCAACCTCATACAGCCTGTTGTAGTTTTTATGGAACTGGTCGTAGCTACAGATATTCATGATATATAATACAGCGATAATTGCACTGGCAAGACCAAAAGTAAGGCACAGAAAGTTGAGGATACTATATGTTTTGTTACGCCAGAGCAGGCGGAGAGCAATTTTCAAGAATCTTCTGGTCATATTCTCATTTTTAGATCTATTTAACAGACTATTTACAAATCTATCACAACAACTCTGAAGAATCAAAATCATTATACCTCTCCGCGATT
>CAIPJU010000415.1 GCA_903865465.1 uncultured Bacteroidota bacterium | reverse complement strand
TCCACGCAAGACAACCTGTTGTTCAAGCTTATGGACAACATTTTCAAATTCAGGAACAAGCAGAATTGCCTGCTCTACCATAGTCATACCCGATTTCTTTCTGATAATCAGAAATTTTAAGTGAATAATTTTTCAATTAAAGAAATCCCGATTAATCGGGACGGGTACTTATAAAGCTATCCCGCAGTGGCGGGATTTAGTTCAACAAACGCTATAGCAAATGCGGGTTTGCGTGTTCATTGAAACATTTGAAATCTTTATATCCATTTGTGCTGGCCGGCAGTTGAGCAACAATTTATTCCCGCACTTGCCATAGCCTCAGCCGTTAGGTGCAAGGTAATGAGATTCCCTCCAGTTTTGATTTCTGACATTTATTTTAACTTTTTATTATCTTTGAGAAAACATTGTACCATGACAGATTCTGATTTAAAACTTAAGCTTTTTCGCCAGATCGATACTCTTGACAAGAGCAAGCTTGAGGAGGTTTATGGCGTTTTGATTAATTACTTAAATGGACAAAATGATATTTCTGAATGGGGGAAATTATCCGACAATCAAAAAAGTGGAATTCTTGATGCTATTGGAGAATTAGAAGCAGGTAAAGGAATCCCCAATAACATAGTACTGGATAAATTCCGTAAGAAATATTCCCATGTCTAAACAGATTGTCTGGTCACCTTCAGCTGAAAGTGATTTTGCAAACATACTTGAATACCTTCAGGAAAATTGGGAGGAACGTGTTACGAATCAATTCATTGATTTAACAGAAAGTATTCTGACACAAATTTCTACAAATCCCAGACAATTTCCCCTTATTCATAAAAAGCAAAAAATCAGAAAGTGCGTCATAACAAAGCATAATACATTGTTTTATCGAGAAAGTAATTCACAAGTTGATCTACTTCGAATTTATGACACCAGACAAGATCCCAATACCTTGACATTTAAATAATACCCATGCACCTAACAGCAACCTACCCGCAAGCAGGGTTCGGTTGCTCTCCATAAAAGAAATTATAAAAATTAAATTATTACACCAACGAAAATTAGCCTAAAAATCCCTGCCTGCGTGTAGGTGCGGATCGTTATGCCTCATGCTAAAGACATCGTAACATTGACAAAATGAATGATATACTTGAAAATATTTTTTCTTTTTTAACCGAGAACAGACAATACAACCATTCGTTGCAGGACAGGTATTATCTATCGATTATATCCCCCTACAACGACACGACAGAGAAAGTTGCTTCACTCCTTTACCATATCGCAAATACCCAAAGTCAACCAAAAATTGACAGTCTTGCAAGTTTTTATAAAAGCGTTTTTCAAGACGTTAATTGCATGACCTCAATGAGAAAATTTATTGATAAGATAAATCCAAACAAACCATTAAACTTTGACAGTCTTTACAACGGAATGAGAAATCAAGACGGATGGGGAAAAAAGACATCTGCATTATTTTCAAAAAGCATTTATCATTTGCATAATGGGCATTATTCTGACAAATTAAAATTTTGGAATGATGTTCCTAAAATCCTTACGAACAATGACAGTTTCTACTTGCCAGTGGACTCAGTTATAATTGCAATTTTCAAAAAGTTAGACAACTCGACAAACTGGAATTTTGACAATATCAACTCGACTTTAAAAACGAACTATGACGGACAACAAATTGAAGTCTGGGATGACTTATGGTTTTGGGGTTTTATAACACAAAATGGCTCAGGCGACAACAGATTGTTTGAATGGAATGAGAATAAATACTGGGCTTTGAAAGAAAGTGACAAAAATCTTAAAATGATAAATGACATTAGGAACAAGACTGAAAAGTTTTTGAAAATTATCACTAATGACGATTAAAATATAAAAAGCACGAAGGCATAACAAAAACTATATAACAATTGGGGTTTCCGTGGTACGCAAGCTTTCAGTTTTCCGCATTGGCTTTTGTGGTACGCGACAGGAACGAAGCCCGCAAATCCCCAACTGTATTTAGTTCCGTACGTTATGAACCACTACAAGGAAGGGTGAAGAGTAATGAAATTATGTTTTTTAACCATTAGTGGATACTATTGATAATAATTTTTAAAGAACGACAGAATGAGTACACAAAAACTTCATCAAATGTGGAATGGCTATTGTCCGGAAAGTTGGCTAAAGGGAAAAACAGTACGAATGAGATTAAACCAGTGGGACTTTTACGAAAGTGAAGAAACCCGGCTACAAATTTGCTTATGGGGAGTTCAAGCAATAATTTTAAACTTTAGAGGCGAAGGAAAATTCCGGTCAACCCCAACCTTTGGCGACGAAATTGAAGGAGGTGAAATGTTAAGTCCACAGAACAATAGCCGCCAACCATTTAATAGTCCTACAGTAATTTTCAACAACAGTGAAGAAATAGAAACCTATATAAACTCAATAGAATAAAATGAAACATGTAGAATTTGGCGAAATTATAAATTTGCCTATGAATGCAATTTGGCCGCATGAAGAAAGAGATTTTACACCTTGGCTTGCACAAAACATTTCTAAATTAGGTGACGCATTAGGAGGACTACAGTTAGAAGTAGAGCAACTTGAAGTCTATACAACAAATTTCCAATTAGATATCAAGGCCAAAGAGATTGGGACGAATAAAATCGTTGTAATAGAAAACCAAATTTACAAAACAGATCATAAACATCTGGGGCAACTCATAACTTACGCTTCTTTTTTCAAAGCTGAGATCATAATTTGGATATCACAAGAAGTAACAGAAGATCACCGCTCAGCGATAGACTGGCTTAACAACAATACTCATGAAAATATTCAGTTTTATGCAGTCGAAGCAAGTATTATTAAAATTGACAACTCAAGACCTGCATTAACTTTTAAATTAAAAGCATTTCCCAACGAATGGGAAAAATCGTTAGGTACTGTCGGGACAATTACCACTTCGGAAACTGAAAAATTATATAAGGTGTTCTTTCAGGGGCTTATTGATGTATTAAGAGAAAAACATCATTTCACAAATGCTCGTTTAGGTCAACCACAAAGTTGGTATAGTTTTACATCCGGTATTAAAGGATGTACTTACGGTTGTTCATTCGCAAGGGGATCAAAAGTAAGAACAGAAGTTTACATTGATACTCAAAGTCAAGAAGTAAATAAGGAAATCCTAAAAGCTTTTGAATTTGATAAAAAGGAACTTGAAAATCAGTTTGGTGAAGAACTTCAATTTGAGGAATTACCAACCAAAAGAGCATCGAAAATTGCATTATATCGTGATGGCGACATTAACACAGACAGCCAAAATTTGGATGAAATTAAATCTTGGTGCATCGAAAAATTATTGAAATTAAAGCAGGTGTTCGGTGATAAATTAAGAACAGAGACTGAAAAGCATATCGATTTATTAGGTTTTTGATAAATATAGAACATCGGTAAAACATAAATGTTTATTAAAATGGGAGTTAACTAAACTGTCATTAGCAATGTATTATTTATTTATACAAAGAACTCATGGTAAATTGGTACATGGTATGGTAGCAGTTCATAACATCGCATAAAGCCAATGTCTGGCATTTCAGGCAGACGTAGCATTTTACACCGCATAAAAATTTGTTAAGCTCGAAAGGAAAGTTTACGCAGCCCGCCACATAGCCTTATGCCTGTCCGTTAGGGGTAAGTGAAAGAAAAAATTGGACTTAATGAAACCTTTTGTAATTTTACAAAAAAGATAAATATGACTTTTGAAAAAACATATGATGTTCAAAATAATAACCAATTAGTTATCAAACTGCCTACTAGATTTCGTTTTAAAAAAAAGGTTAGAGTAATTATCGAGGATGTCGATGAGGATCGGGATGAGAAAATCTCATTACTTAAAAAGGCAGCTACAGACCCTATGTTTCTATCTGACATTGCTGAAATTGATTCTGACTTCGGGTATGCTGATAATGAACTCAAATGAAGGTTAATAAATGGAGTATTTGGAGAGCTAATTTGGACCCGGTAGTGGGTTCTGAGCAAGGAAAATCCAGACCAGTTTTAATCATCAGTGAAGATGATATTAATTCAATACTCAATATTGTCAACATAATACCAATTACTTCCCGAAAACAAGGCCGGATAATTTACCCAAATGAGGTACTAATTCCGGCAGACATTCATGGACTAGACAAAGAGTCTATAGCTCTATGCCATCAAATAAGAACGATTGATAAAACTCGCCTTTCGAAAAAATATGGGCAGATAGCTTCCGAAGACATTCAGAATCATATTATTGATGCTATTTGTTTTCAATTAGGCATTAATAGGGAATAAACTCACCTACCCCTAATAAATAGGACTCTGAGCGGTCTGCAAGACCCAGCGATGAGTCTGTGTTGAACTATACTTCGGCAGGCTCAGCATACCACATCAACCGGGCCCGGACCTATGCACTTAGTGACGGTTTTGTATGATTTTAAAGATGATCCTGAAAGGTGTTCTTTGACATTTTGCAGGTTTCCGGGACTTTTTAAATACTCTTCCCCGGTCTGAGTTGGGGAAAAATATTGAATTTGACGCGAATTTGACTTCGCCCGGGCATAACTCTCCCGATTCCACAAACAGTGAAAAAATGAATCAGGATTATTTCTGCATAAAGGGTTGAGCAAACTCCATCCAACCTGGCGATCGTATCCTGGGCAATTCACGTATTTTGACCATGTTACCTTCCTTACAGACAAGACATCTG
>CAIPJU010000414.1 GCA_903865465.1 uncultured Bacteroidota bacterium | reverse complement strand
GATCTCAGATATTAAAATATTAAAAGTAATAAAAAGAGCTAATAAGATATTAACTACGTCAGAGTCTTTAGATATTATAAATAAATCTTTAACTACAAATCATGTTTTTACGACTGGAACGCATTTTGCATTGCCAGGGCATGCATACTATGAAACTATACATCATGCAACACTAGCTACGCATAAAGTTAAATTACGTATAACAGAAGTAACAAAAACTGATATAGAAGATTTATTTAATAATAACATTAATGGCGTATGCAGTGGGATTATTTTAGAGTCTGCACCAGGAAAGAAATTTTTATTAGATCCTTATTCTGTCTATAGTATGCCTACTAGCAGTAAATTTAGTGTAATAGAACTAAGTTATATAGATGATACGACAATATATTTAAGGGGTGATTCTATATTTAGGTCATTGCACGATTTTGCATTAGATAACTTCGTAAAGTTTTATAAAATAGAAAAGATAGTTAAAGATGAGATATATTTTTAGGAGGTACGATGGTAGATAAAGTAGATTTGAATAAATATTCAGCATTTGTAGAGGCTGTGACAAGCAAGACGAGTGAGGATCTAACAACTTATACAGAGAGATTAGATGAGTTGAATACTAATATGACAGTAATTAATGGGGAACGTGTGTATGGCCCAGAAATTAATGTGCCTTTGTTAATAACAGGCGCAATGGGATTATGTGGTGAATCTGGAGAATTGATTGATATTGTAAAGAAAACTGTATTTCATAATAAGCCATTTACGGTGGAATCTAAAGAACATGCTAATCGAGAATTAGGTGACATTTTCTGGTATTGGACAAACACATGCCGTGCGCTTGGGCTCAACCCAAACCAAGTTATTGCGGATAATGTGGCAAAGCTAACAGCTAGATACCCAGGCGGAGTTTTCTCTGTGTTTGCCAGTGAAAATAGAAAATTAGGCGATGTATAGTATATTTTATGGCTAGAAGTACTTTAGTACATAATTGGCGTTATGATAACGGGTATTATGAAATACCAACTGTGCTAAGAAAAGAGTCAGGCCCAACAAAAGAATTTAGAAAAGAATATGTGGGGTGGCATTGCTGGGTATATCCAGAGGATAATCAAAAATTTAGTAATTGGATGAAAGAAAATATGCAAGGTAAGTACGACTGCACTTATAGATTTAATTCTGGTGACCCTATGTGGACTGTATTCATAGAAAATGCAGAAGATGCAACGTTGTTTAAGATTATGTTTTGTTGAGAAATAATATGACTATGCAAAAAGACCAAAATCGCAAAGGTGAACTAGGATTGCCAAATGATAAACTATCTTTTAAAATTACTATTAGGGATATTGCTCATTTTTATAAGATCATATTATGGTTAAACAGGGATGTTGGTGAAGGCAAAAAAAATTGGACAATGGGCAGTCGAGTATTAAAGTACTTACGAAATAATGAAACTGTAACGACAAATATATATATATTTAATACTAGCTGCGAGTTCGATGACGATTCAATTACATATTTGACGCTTATATAATGTCTATTCTATTTTCAGGAACTATTATAATTACAAATGAGGATATTGCTATAGCAATTAGGCATATAGAAAGTATGAGTCTT
>CAIPJU010000413.1 GCA_903865465.1 uncultured Bacteroidota bacterium | reverse complement strand
TAAACTCCACCTGAAAGGACTACCTTGTTGCACCCGAAAATTCATAAATTTTTCACCATCGTATTTTGACAACCCATTACCAGTGGCAATCCACAAATAACCTTGGTTGTCTTTGGTAACATCATGTACTTCATTACTTGACAATCCATCCTCTTCAGTTAATCCAAAAATTGGCTTGTCCTGTGCCGAGGAAATGACATAGGAAAATAGGATGAACAGAAATACAAATAGTTGGACTGAACGTTTCACTTTACTATCATCTGTTTGATTTCTGCGATTATATTCACGCTCTTTCGTACTGAGACTGGAATTTTGATTCCACTTTTCATAAGTAAAAAGCTTTCTTTTGCACGAATAAATTTCTTAATATAGTGTATGTTAACCAAGTACGATTTATGGGTGCGGTAAAACTGAGTAGAGGGTAAGATTTGCTCTAACTGTACTAATGATTTGGTAAAAACGATCTCTTGCTTTGTATTTGTAACAACCGTTGAGTAGGCTTGACAAGCATAACAATACTCAATATTGCCCGTATTTTCCATCACAAACCCCGATTCAACATCAATAATAATGTCGTGGCCATCAATTTCAATATTGGTGAGGAATTTTATTCTGTCTTGTAGTACTTCGAGTTGCCGTTCCTTCTCAATCTGTTTGATTACTTTCTGTAGTGTCTCCCTTAGTTCAATGATATTATACGGTTTAAGAAGGTAATCTGATGCTGATTTCTTTATTGCCTCAATCGCATACTTTTCATAAGCGGTGATAAAAATGACTTTAAAGTCGGGTTCTTTGAAATAGTCGAAAATTGCCAATCCATTCTGCCCAGGCATTTCGATATCCAGAAGAACTATGTCGGGTTTGGTTTTATGAATTAGTTCCAGACCAGTTTCGAGATTGTTTGCTGTACCACAGATTTTAACTGCAAGAGAAGTGAAATTCCTAATGAGTTTTGTAACTACTTCTATGGCATCTATTTCATCATCTACGATTACAATATTGAACATATTGTTTTTGGGCATAATTTTAGGTTAATGTTAGTCATTGAAGAACAGGTTTTTCTTAACGTGCTTTTTTACAAGTGCATCGTTAGGCTAAAGATAAAAAAACCACATTGATATTGTGATGAGGATTTACATCAAAATAACAAATAGCACTAATTGTAAAATGCTAAAAATCTGAGATGTAAATTAATTGAATTATTGTAGTGTTATTCTTTTCATTTCCAAATAAATCTGCAAACTCTTTGGTTAAACGGCTAAATTTAGGATGGGCTTGCTCTGGAATTGGGTTAACAAATCAATGTTCAATAGATTGAAAGCCATTGAATTATTCTTGCTTGCTTGAGATATAATCAAAAATTGAAGTGGTAATTTTTTTTATGCCATCATCAATCTTACCAGTATCAACAGTCTCCCTAAAGTTAATATCTTCAAAATGAGTTGAAAGAATGATCAAACCCTTATCTGTGGAAATATTTAATGGCAATGACATTGGAAAGTTTAAATTGTACCCAAATTTTTCAAAATCTTTATTTTTCAATGCAATTTCTGTCGTATCTGTTGAATCAAACAGAGTATTCTCATCTAATTTAATTGACCTACTTAAATTGTTTTTTTCACGAACAGTAACTGTTTGTAAAATTTCATATTCCTTATTATCAGCTATTTCGATCTTTATTTTTGGTGGAATTATTTTTTCTATAAC
>CAIPJU010000412.1 GCA_903865465.1 uncultured Bacteroidota bacterium | reverse complement strand
GTACTTATCAGGGGAGTTGTAATTGATGCTACAACCATGAAAGCCCTGCCTAATGCGCAGGTTTTTATTAATAATCTCTTTTCATCGGTAACCGCTGATGACGGAACATTTTCATTCAGGGTAAACCACCATGACAGTGTTGTTTTTAGGATCCTCGGGTACAAGTCCTCTACACTTCATGTCAGTGATACTCTGAAGACAAAAGAATATATAGCTGGTATCTATATGAAAAGTGATACCACCTCAATTGACGAGGTGGTAATTTTTCCGAAATATGTTAATCTGAAGTCGGAGATACTCAATGCTCCCAGTAAAATCCCGGGAACCTTCGAAAATGCCAGATATAATGTTGCCATTTCGGCTTATCAGGGTCGAAACAGCCAGGGAAAGCTTGGTAATGCTGCTGATAACTATGCACTTCTGGCTCAAAGGCAAAAGACTGAAGCCTTTGAACGCGGTGGGATACCCTCCGACAAAATATTGGGATTAAGTCCATTGCTGTTAATCCCTGCTGCCTATCTTCTGATAAAGGGCCTTCCCGAAAAGCCGATGCCATTACGCGATCATCTTTCCAATAATGAAATCGACCAGATAAACAGGAAATATCTTGAAATGATAAAACAAAAGAAGTAATCAGAACGGAATCGAAGAAAGGTATAAGATTATCTTTGGCCAATTTCCATGTTTATCAGCTCCTATCCCTTGAAAAATATAGCCTTCATAATATGGTACGCCATTCTGGGATTTTCCTTTAACCTGCGGGTGGAATAGCCGAACCACTTCTTACCAAAAGGAACATATACCCTCATCGTATGCCCTTCCTTCACTATTGTTTCCCTTAACTTAGGTGTAACTCCATAGAGCATCTGAAATTCGTACATATTCTTAGGTACCTGGTATTGCTCAATGAGTTTATATGCCCCTTCAACAAGAGGTTTGTCGTGTGTGGCAATGCCCACATATATTTTGTTTTTAAACATGTACTCCAGATCTTCGAGGTAATGATGGTTTATCTCTTCATATTTCTTGTAGGAGATAGATTCAGGTTCAATATAGATTCCCTTACATAAACGGTAGCTCAGGGGTATTGCGGGCTTATTAAGATCAAGCATCATCTCTAAGTCCTCATAGGTTCTTTTCAGATATGCCTGAACAACAAGACCGACATTCCGTGGAAATTCGGCATGCAACCGGCGAAAAAGTACTATCTCATCGTCAGTACATGGAGAATCTTCCATGTCTATCCGGATAAAATTATTGTATGCTGCTGCTTTAGCTACAATCTCACGTACAAGCTTGTAACATATTTCCTTGTCGATCAGAAGTCCAAAACTTGTAGGTTTTACCGAGAAATTTCCATCGATGTTATTTTGATTCGTAATTTCAATCAGATTGAAATATTCATTTTTGTTTTCTTCCGCTTCGGCTAAGGTAGTTATGAATTCACCCAAGACATCGAGTGTTACCTTTATGCCCTTGCTGTTTAACTCTTTTGATACACGCATGGCATCCTCAACTGTCTCACCTGAAATATACGATTTGGAAAAAATCCAGATAAATTTTTTTGGAAAGTATGGTAGTATTAGAGCAATAAACCTGTTAAACATGGCGATGTGATATTTTTAATGACAGACCTTAAAAATCAAAGTGCTAAGAAAACTTTTCCTGATTCATTTTTTGATGACCTTTGTCATTATAAAGAAAAATGAAGCCATAAATTTTATTTATTTCAGGGTGGGGCTTGAAGGATCAGGCTTTGAAGATTTCAGATTGAACTGCTGCGATTAATTTTGTTAAAATTGAGTGCAAATTGATTACAATTCCTTAAATTCGTAATTGTAAATAAATTCGGGAATATCTTGGGGAAGAAGTCGACATATTTATTATTACTATCATGTTTTGTATTTATTGATAGTTATGGTCAGGATCCTACTTTCTCCCAGTTTTATGCCAATGCATTATACCTTTCCCCATCATTTGCCGGAGCGTCGCAGGATTACAGACTCTCCTTTAACTACAGGGATCAGTGGCCTACGGTACCCGGAGTTTTTCATACCTATAGTATCTCTTTCGATAAAGCACTCCCCAACTTTAATTCTGGTATCGGGATTCTGGCGACCTATGATGTCGCAGGGGAAGGGAACCTAAGTACAACCAATATAGGAGTGCTTTATTCCTACGATTTTAATATTAACAGGAAGTGGCATATAAGGCCTGGCGTAAATTTTAAATTCTATTACCTGGGACTTGATATAAATAAGCTGCTCTTCAGTAGTCAGCTTACCGGAAACGGAACTACCCCGTCAAATAACCCGCCACCTTTCGACAAGCTTGCGGATGTTGATTTTGCTACCTCTGCGCTTGCCTATAACGACAGGGCATGGTTTGGTGTTACTTTTGATCACCTTCTTGTACCTAAAACTTCCTTTTACGGTGAAGATGGCTTTGTCCCTGTTAAATTCAATTTCTATGGAGGAATCCAGGTACTGAAGAGGACAAGGCTTATTCAGAAGGTTCCTGAAATCCTCTCCGTTGCAATAAATTTCCAGAAACAGGCTAAGTTTTACCAGTCAGATATAGGTGTATATTATTACATGCAGCCTTTGATATTTGGTTTATGGTACAGGGGGATTCCTTTTGCTACCTCCCAGGCCGGGGATGCACTGATCGGACTTGTTGGCATAAAAACCGAACAACTTCATATTGGTTACAGTTACGATTTCACCATATCAAACCTGATTGGTTCGACATCCGGGGCTCATGAGATTTCTCTTGTGTATGAGTTCAAAGCTTCAACTTTTACCAAAGGCAGGAAAAGGATGAGAGCTATACCCTGTCCTGAATTCTAACGATTATTCCTTTTCCGCAATAGTTCCAAAAATCTTTATCCGGAGCGATCTAATTTGTTTATTTGTTTATATTTGCCCCCTGATGTTTAATAAAAACCTAATCTGAAATGAAGAACATATCTATCGCTCTGTTTGCCGTAATTTTTCTGGCAATTGCCGGACTTTACATTATGCACTTTTCCGGGAACAAAAAAAATGGAGCCTCTCCTTCAATGCCCTCTGCACCGGGCCATGGTATTGCCTATGTCAACATTGATACCGTAATTTTTAAATTCGATATGTTCACTGACAGAAGAACGGATCTTGTGTCGAAACAAAAGAATGCAGAAGCGGAACTTAATTCCAAGGGTGCCCAGTACCAAAATGGGGCCAAAGACTACCAGGAAAAGGTAAGCAAAGGCCTTGTAACCAGAGCTGCAGCAGCTCAGATGGAGCAGGCGCTTGTTCAGCAGCAGCAGGAACTGGTGTCACTCAGGGATAAATTGCAGTCCGACCTCATGGAAGAGGAACAGGTTATGAATCGCCAGATTCTTGAATACATTACGAAATATCTTCAGGAAAATAAATCCGAATACAATTATCAGTACATCCTTGGAAAAAGCTTCGGAAGTGTCGTACTCTACAGTGACGGATCAGCCGACATTACTCAAAAAGTAATCGACGGACTTAACCTGAAATACACGTCAGAGAAAAAATAATCATAAATGGGCTTTGCCTCTGAATGGCTTGAAAAAAACGCTCTTTTCCCTCAGCTGATTGTAGAAGCACCTGAAAGGCAAACAGGAATTATTGTCACTATACCTGCCTGCGATGAGCCGGATATAACAGATCTTCTTGATTGCCTGGCTGATTGCTATAAGCCTGAATGTGAAACTGAAATTCTGATTGTTGTCAATGCCCCTGCTGACGCCACTGAGAATACAATAGTCAACAATAAACTGACGATTAAAAATATTGAAAGCTGGAAGAAACTGAATCGCGACTGTTTCTTCCGGCTTTTTAGTTTTACTGCCGGTAGTACCTCTTTCACTAAATGGGGAGTCGGGATGGCACGTAAGAGTGCGATGGATGAAGCAGTAAGACGGTTCAGCCTGATTGACAATCCATCCGGTATTATAGTTAGCCTCGATGCTGATTGCAGGGTTGAGAAGAACTATCTTATTTCAATTTTTAAAGAATTCTCCGAAAAAAAGGAGATGAAAGCTTGTTCAATATATTTTGAACATCCTCTCAGCGGGAGCGGATTTGCACCCGATATTTACAGATTTATAACACTTTATGAACTTCATCTTCGTTATTTTATCCTCGGATTGAAACATTCCGGCTTTCCTGATGTTTTTCAAACTGTTGGTTCCTGTATGGCAGTAAAAGCATTGCCCTATGTCAGGGCAGGAGGCATGAACAGACGCCAGGCAGGCGAAGACTTTTATTTTATCCAGAAGCTTGTCACAGCCGGTGGCTATTTCGACCTTAATTCAACAACAGTATATCCCTCTCCACGTGTTTCAACAAGGGTCCCTTTTGGGACAGGGGCCTCAATTGGAAAATTGGCCGGGGGAAATATGCAAACTTTTCTTTCGTATAATATCAGGGCTTTCGCTGAACTCAAATTGATGACGTCAATTACAGGTGATCTTTTTAAGGTGGAAATTAGTGAAATTGCAGATTCCTATTTCAGTCTTCCTGAAGGTCTGAGATCATATTTGTCTCTGCAGGAATGGAGTGAGAAATTAGTTGAAATAAAAAGCAACACCTCTGGAATTCAATCATTTACAAAACGTTTCTTTGCCTGGTTCAATATGTTCAGAACGGTTAAGTATATGAATCATGTTCATGGCACTTTATTCGAAAAGATACCGGTTGAGATCTCATCGGCCAAAATGCTCGAATTTTTAGGAGAGGAGCTGAACAGCAGTGATGCCATCGACATTCTGCTGAAATACAGGCAGCTCGAAAAGAAAAGGGTATAGCTTACCTGTTGTTTTTTCTTGTTATCTGACGATCTTCCCTGGGAGTGAGAATAATAAAAATATCCTCATTGGCTTTTTTCATATGATACTGTTCCCGTGCAAATTTCTCGAGGTTGTGGTTGTCGGTTTTCAGTTCATGAAGCTTTTGCCGGTCGGTTTTTATTCGTTCGGTATAATACTCCCTGTCGCTTTGCAGCTTGCGGAGTTCTTTCACATCCCTGAATCTCGAAATAAGATTATTTGAATCGAGGAGGGTGATCCATATCGTAAAGATCAGAATAGTAAGTACATACCTGTTCTTCAGAAAAGGAGGAACTTTGTCGATATATTTAAACCTGATCATTTTGCAAACCTACGATTTTTTTTTAACCCCCGCTCATCAGATATAACATCTGAACATTGTCGCCATCATTGATGAGGGTCGATTCATATTTATCTTTTGAAATCAGCACCCCGTTTATCTTGATTACCCTCAGCCTAAAGGAGAACTTTTTCAACTCAAGCATCTGATTTACACTTATTGAGTCTGAAAAAAACTCTTCTTCCCTGTCATTTAAAATAATTCTCATTCTGCTGAAAAATTAAATATGTTTTAACTTCATTAGAATTTCAATAGCCAGATTCGCCTGCATATTTGCAACAATTCCTACCCTTGGCGCCATTGGTGGCAAATCGCCCACTTCGGTCGATTCATCACCGCAAACATATAGTGTCTCATCAACTTTTCTCGATCTGATCAATTCGTTGTTGCCCCAGCCCGCCAAACCGGAACCAACTATGATTGGCTTTCCGGGAAGTCCCGTCTGAACACTTTCTATCAGCATCTCCTTCATTTCAGCATGGTCGAAGGCTTCCACAATAATATCGCAGCTGCTGAAAACCAGGGGAATATCGGAAGGTTCCAGTTTCTTTTGATAAATAATTACCCTCATATCGCTATTGATGCGGGCAATATTATCCTTAAGAGCTGCTGTCTTGTACATCCCAATCTGGTCGGAAAAATAGTATTGCCTACTAAGGTTTCCTATTTCAACCTTGTCGAAATCGCATATTATAAGGGTTCCTACACCGCTCCTGGCCAAGGCTATGGCACAATTGGAGCCAAGTCCGCCGGCACCTGCTATTCCAACAGTGAAATTTGAAAGATGATCTTGTATTTCAGATAATTTTACCAACATTTACTCCTTTCCTTTATTAAATCTAAGCCGCCTGCATGAATTAACTCATCTAAAGCACGTGCTAGGTAAAAAATTATTGGAAATGCACTTCATGAATCTCGAGGTTTGATTAAGACCAGCGAAATATAGCAAGCTTTTCATCCATCTGCAAGAAATTACCATAATGGAATAACCTGGCAGATTTTTTTTGGATTTAAGTAATATGTTGTTATAAAAGTCTTTATAATTCAAATGATCATGAAGGCTCTTCTTCTTAAAACAATCCGGGTAACAAAAATCCGATCGCAGTTATATTTTTTTTAACTTTGAATGGGTCAGTAAACTCTGCCTAAGAAATTTAATTTACGATGAACACTGAAGATCTAAAAAATCAGGACCAACCTTTAAAAAGGTGGAATTACAACTGGACGCCGCTTGATAAGGGATATACCGACAAAGTCCTTTATATTAATGTCGGAACAGCTGAAATAAAAGAGAAGGATGTGCCTTTGGCAATGAAGGAAAAATTCATTGGAGGAAAGGGATATGGGCTTAGACTATTGTGGGATGGAACAAAACCTGCAACAAAATGGAACGATCCTGAAAACGAAATAATAATCTCTTCGGGACCCATCGGCGGCATTACTCAGTATTCCGGATCGGGGAAATCGCTGGTTGTAAGCATTTCTCCTCAGACAGATTCAGTAATGGACAGCAATGTGGGGGGAT